>CALXNP010000052.1 GCA_944389785.1 uncultured Anaerobiospirillum sp. | reverse complement strand
CAAAAGGAGTTTAAATAAAATAAAGAGCGTTTAGAGGAAGGCTTTTGTAGTTAATTTATGATTATAGGGTAAACACCAATAAGGAACTCAGGTATAGCACTTAAAATAAAAATATTTTTATTTTTATTATATAGCTCTAATTCTTTTTCAAGAATCATTAAAGGGGATATTTCTTCTTTTTTATACCAAGAAAGTATTTCTGTAAGATGTAATTGTTTGTTAAATAAACAATTACATCTTACAAGAAAAATTGCCATAATCATTTCTAATGTTTCTTTTGTATATTTTTTTATATTGTTATATACATTCTTATTTCCTGTTTTTTCCTTATATGAAGATAATTTTTCTTTAGGTATATAGCACTTATAGAAAGAACAGCAAGTATTCTCTTTAATATCTCTTAGTGCTTCTATCATTGGATATGATATATATAATTTTCCATTCTCAGTCTCATTGTTAAATGTTTCAAGCATTTTTTTTATGACGTCTTTAAAATCATACCCTTTTGGTAAGTTTCTTTGTTGAGGATCATAATCAAAAAATAAATAAATTTCTGAAAAGTCATTTCGATTAAGTTTATTCTGATTTTTATTTTTTTCATTAATAATTTCAATAACATCTAGGTTTTCATCTTTATTTAACTCTTGCCATAAAGTATAGAGATTAAATTTTGCAGATAATAAAATTATTTCAATTTCTTTAGGAAAAATTTCCAATTTTATTAATTCAGTGAAATAATGTTTTTCTCTTTTTTCACCTTCTAAAATAAAAGCAATTTTATTTTTATTTATCATTAAATGCACCTGCTTTAAACATTTTTTGTAAATTATGAGCTTTTCTAAGTTCTTTTTCTGTTAAATCACAAATTGGTTTGATAGAACTTTCATTCATCCAAAATAAACAATCTGGACGTAAGAGATCATTACTAAGTAAATCTGTATTGTGAGTTGTTAGTAAAATTTGTGTATTTTTTATTTCTTTTAACAAGTTAACAATTTTTTCTGAGAGCTCATAATGATAAAAAGCATCAAATTCATCAATAAATACAAAAGATGCTTTATCAATAACTAGATACCAATAATAAAATAAAGCTAGTGCTTTTGTGCCACTAGAAGCAATTTTGTAAAATGAAGCATATGAGTTACCATATTTTGCTAGAAGCAATGGCTCACCATCACGCTCTCCTTGTTCAAGAGTTATGTTTATATTACAGCTTTTTAAAAAGCTTTCAAAATCTTTTGTTTTATTTTTCGTAACAATAGCTTTTTCAATACTATCTGCTCCTTTTTGAAAACCTAAATATCCATTTCTTTCAAGAGAAAAGAACAATAACATATTATTAACAAAATGAATAAATTGTTTAAAAGCTTTATTTTCTAGTGTATCTGGAAGAATAGTATTGCTACTGATAAATTTAACTCTAGAAAGCTCACTATCAGATTTATCTAGATTCAAATTTTCTGTTCCTTTAAGTTTTGTATTACCTTTATGTTTTAAGAAATCATAGTAAATAACTTCTCTTTCATTAATTTTTAAAGACTCATTAACTAGAGTATTAAATGCACTTTTTTGATAAGAATATTCTACTTTTTGATTCTCAAAGATAAATTCATATTTAAATGATGCTAATTTTGAGTCATTATCTAAATATAGGTATGGTTCAAAAGAAAGAGAATTACATTGTTTATCTGTTAAATGTGAAATTATGTCAAACAATGCTAAACCTAAATTACTTTTACCACAACCATTAAATCCATATATCAAAGCCTTATTTATCATATGATTTAATATAGCACTTGTATTAAACTCATAATTGCAAGTTTTACTTAAATTAATCTCAAATTTATTTTTAAAACACTTAAAGCCTTCAACATAAAATTTAGATAACATAGTTATTACTCCCTTTAATATAGTGATAAGTATGACATATTATTTCAATGTGAGCAAACATCTCCGTAAAATTTTTACGGAGATGTTTGCTCAACAATCTTATGATAAGTTATACTAACTTACAGCTAATGTTTTCTAGTTTATTAAATAATTTTTATCTAAATGATTTTATTAGTTAAAAATACTAATGTATAAAAATATTTCTGTAAATTTATAATGAAGTTATTAATATTTGTTAAGTTATGTTAATTTTTTAGTATTAAGTATAGAGTTTGTTATCGTTTTTAAATAAAAAGCTCAAGTTATGTGCTAACTTGAGCTAGTGTTTTTAACTTAGTATGATTTAGGTTTATATGTCTTAGTTTTTATTTTGCTTATATCAAAAATATACTCTATTAGAGACATTTTTTAAGCATTAATCAATAGCAGAGTCATCAGAGCCTGAGCTGTAATCACTACCATTAATATCTTCTTCACCAACAGCACATAAACGATGTAATCTTCTTGGTTGAATTACATTTAGATACTTTTTAAATACCTTAGCATAATTATCTGTAATAACTTCATCACCGTGCAATTGCTTTAAGAATATTTCTTCGGTCTCGTCTTGAGGTTTACGTGTGCCATTATGTAATTCCATCATGGCTGTACCACATGTTTCTAAGATATTTGACTCACGGATAGAGAACTCACCTGAGCGACGTATACCACGTGCAAAGTGCACAAAATCATTAAAGGCCTTTTCAGAATGAAAGCTCATTATTACTCGGCATATATCTAGATAAAAGATATTGCGCCGCCTCCATAAAAAATAAGAAAATACAACTATAGCTATATGTTTATCCTAAATAAAGGCATAACACTGGCTATTTAAGGTTTAGAATTCTAACATATACTAGTATTTAAGTAAATTAATAAATTAGCACAATATACTTGTTTGCATTTTAATAAATTTAATTTTTAATAAAAATTTGTTTGCCTTTAAAAGCTTTGATAGAATTGTATGTAACATGATTAAAAAAAGGGGTTTACTATGGCTTTAGAAGATAATAGCAGTGTGGCCATACATAATTTTATAACAGATATTATAGATAATGATTTAAAAGAGGGGAAAGAGGATCATGTTGCAACACGTTTTCCTCCTGAGCCTAATGGTTATTTACATATAGGTCATGCTAAGTCTATTTGCTTAAATTTTGGTTTAGCTAAACAATATAATGGTACTTGTAATTTACGTTTTGATGATACAAACCCTGTCAAAGAAGATGTTGAATATATAAATTCAATACAAAAAGATGTACAGTGGTTAGGCTTTACTTGGAATGGTGAAGTACGTTATTCATCTTCTTATTTTGACCAATTATTTGGATATGCTCTTGAGTTAATCAATAAAGGTTTAGCTTATGTTGATGAGCTAAGTGTTGATGAAATAAGAGAATACAGAGGTACATTAAAAGAGCCAGGCAAAAATAGCCCTTATCGTGATAGAAGTGTTGAAGAAAATTTAGCTCTTTTTATGCAAATGAAAG
The DNA here is from genome assembly GCA_944389785.1 of uncultured Anaerobiospirillum sp. GTDB lineage: Bacteria > Pseudomonadota > Gammaproteobacteria > Enterobacterales > Succinivibrionaceae > CALXNP01. Next base: position 13,275 of record CALXNP010000052.1, on the reverse strand, counting down.
AGGGTAAATTTCAAGAGGGTAAAGCTTGTTTAAGAGCAAAAATTGATATGGCTTCACCATATATGTGTATGCGTGATCCTGTATTGTATAGAGTACGTTTTGCAACTCATGCTATGACACAGGATAAGTGGTGTATTTATCCTATGTATGATTTTACTCATTGTATTTCTGATGCTATTGAGGGTATTACTCATTCTATTTGTACTCTAGAGTTCCAAGATAATAGACGTCTATATGATTGGGTATTAGATAATATTTCAATTAAAAGCAGACCTCATCAATATGAAATGAGCAGATTAAATTTAGAGTACTCATTAACTTCTAAACGTAAACTTAATTTTTTAGTAGAAAACGGTATTGTTGATGGATGGGATGATCCTAGACTTACAACGATCTCAGGTTTAAGAAGAAGAGGTTACAGTGCTGCATCCATTCGTGAGTTCTGTCGTCGAATTGGTGTAACTAAACAAGAAAATACTGTAGAGATGAGTGCCTTAGAGTCTTGTGTACGTGAGGATTTAAATGCTAATGCTAAAAGAGCAATGGCGGTCTTGCATCCAATTTTATTAGTAATTGATAATTTTGGACAAGAGGGAGTTACTCAAACTCAAGTAGAGGTGGCAAATCATCCTGAAAAAGCTGAACTTGGTACTAGAACTATCACTATTTCAAAGGAACTATATATTGATGAAGCTGATTTTAAAGAAGAAGCTAATAAGCAATATAAGCGCTTAAAACTAGGGCATGAGGTACGTTTGCGTCATGGTTATATAGTTAAGGCAGTATCATGTGAAAAAGATGAAAATGGTAAGGTAACTGTAGTTCATGTTGAGGCTGTGCCAAATTCAATAGGTAAGGATGTTGAAGGTCATAAGCCAAAGGGAGTAATCCACTTTGTTGATGCTAATAACTATATAGAAGCTCAAGTTAATTTATATTCAAAATTATTTACTGATCCAAATCCTGGTAGTGTTGATGATATTATGTCATGTGTAGATAAAAACTCATTGACAATTATTAACAATGCTAAACTTGAAGCTTCTTTAGCAAATGCTAAAGTACTTGATACCTTCCAGTTTGAACGTGAAGGCTATTTTTGTGTAGATGAAAAATACACAACTGCTGAGAAAAAAGTTTTTAATCTCACTGTAGCATTACGTGATACTAAAAAAGTTAATAGTTAATTTAAGTTTTTTATTTGAGGTTTGATTATGTCAGATAATATGCAAGAAAATGAAAATGGTTCAGAAGACTTATCAATAACGCCTTCTTCTGGCAGTGATTATGAAGTAGCTTTTTCTTACCATTCAGACACTGTACTTGAGCGTGCTTATGATAAGGCTGAGCACTGGATGAAAGCTGGTGTAAAACCTAATAAAATTTTACTTGAAGATAGAAATATGAGCGTTATTAACTTTAGAAAAGTAATGCGTGATCCTATTTTAATTCAAGCAGGTGTTGAGCGTTTTATAGATTTTCGTTGTTCATTAACATTGTCTGATACAGATGTAGACGCTGTATTTTCAAGCGTGTGCTACTATGAAGAAGGTTGTGAACCTACTTATATAAATGCCTATGATCCTGAGCTTAACTCAATTAAAGATGTTTTATCAAAGGTAGGTGAAAATTTATTTAATTACTTAAAGAAACCTCTATTATCAAATAATAAGTAAATTAAGGTAATATAGTGATATGGCTAATATATTGGTAACAGGTGGCGCAGGTTTTATAGGTGCCAACTATGTTTTTTATCATATGAAGCATCATAGTGAGGATTTGATTGTAGTATATGATGCACTTACTTACGCATCAAATCTAAAATCATTAGATAGCCTGCAGGGCAACGCTAATTTTTGCTTTGTAAAAGGTAATATACTTGACTATGATTTATTAGTTGAGACTATGCAAAAACACAAGATTGATACTATTGTGCATTTTGCAGCAGAGTCTCATGTAGATAGATCTATAAAAACACCTGATGCTTTTATCAAAACCAATATAGAAGGCACATATAACTTGCTTAAGGCAGCTTATGCTTTATGGGTTAGAGATGGAGTATGTCATGGGCATTTTCATCATATTTCAACAGATGAAGTCTTTGGAACTTTAAGTTTAGAAGACAATGCTTTTAATGAAAATACTCCTTATAAACCAAATTCACCATATTCAGCATCAAAAGCTGCCTCTGATCATTTAGTTAGAGCTTTTGTACATACTTATAATCTTGAAGCTACAATTACTAATTGTTCTAATAATTATGGACCTTATCAATTTCCTGAAAAGTTAATACCACTAGCTATTACTAATTTATTAGATGGTAAAAAAGTACCAATCTATGGTGATGGTAAACAAATAAGAGATTGGTTGTATGTTGAGGATCATGCAAGAGCTATAGATCTTGTTTTACAAGCTAAACTTAACGATAAAACCTTTAATATAGGTGGTAGAGCTGAAAAAACTAATTTAGAAGTAGTTTTAGCTATATGCGAGAGTATTGATAGTTTATTTGCGCAAAATGCAGCTTATAAAGAGCAATATCCTCAAGCCCCATGTGCTAATGGCAAGTCTTGTAGTGAGTTTATCTATCATGTGCAAGATAGACCAGGACATGATAGACGTTATGCTATAGATCCTAGTTTAAGTGAAAAAGAATTAGGTTTTAAACCTTCATTAGACTTTAAAAAAGGTATTTTAACTACAGTTAAATGGTATTTAGATAATGAGTCTTGGTGGAGAGATTTAAAGGCAAGAACAATTGATTTTTCATCAAGATAAAACATAAAGAGGATATTGTGTTGTCATACTTAAAAATAGGAAAGCTATGTGCATGTGCCTCACTGGTGGCTATATGTTTGTCAGGTTGTAATACTGTTAGATATTGGTGGCAGTATTATGATGGTAATGTTGAAACTAGCTTACGTGAGCCTACTGGTTATTATGAGCATGCCGTAGTTCAAGAGCAAAATAATGAACTTGTAATTCCTCAAGGGCTTAATACTCCTGTTAGTGATAAAACTTTAACAATACCAGCTCAAACAGGTATGGGACAAAATTTGGTTGGCGATATGATGGATATTCGTGCACCTATTGTACCATTTCGCAGTGATCTTGGTATTGTTGGTCAATATAATGCTAAAGAGGCTATTATTTGGTTCTCCAAGACAGGAGCACATGGTATTTATACTGAACAAGAAGCTTTTAGTTTAATTAAAGCAGTACTTGCAGATATACATGTAAATATACAAGAAGAAAGTCCTAATGGTTATGAAATTATTACTAGTTTAGCAGATTATAATGAATATGGTCAGCGCTATGATGTTCAGTCTATGAATAGTAGTAATTTACGTTATAGTCAGATTTATAAGATTCGCGTAGGACGTGGAGCTAATGGTAATTTAGGTATAGCTACAGCTTTATTAGCTTCAAAAACAATGCTCTCAAATGGCAGATTATTACAAAATACATTAAATGAAGTTGAGTTACAACGTTTTGCTACTGGTTTTTCTAATCAAATTATTAATAAATTAGAGCAAAGAGTTAATGATAAAGCCAATATTATTGAGAATGTTGTAGTAACGCTAGGTACTGATAATAATGATCAAAGTGCTTTTGTAGTTAATGCTCCTACTAATATTTGTTTTGATGTAATAAAGAGTATGCTGCCTAAGTATGAAATTGTGGTTAATGAATACTCTGTCTCAAGTTTAAACTTGAAAATTGAAGTTAAAGATGATGATGCTGAAATTTATCGTAATTTAGGTGTAGATCCATTCTTGCTTGCTGAAGAAAAATATATTATACGTTTAGCTCAAGATGGTGAAAATACATTAATTACTTTCTATGATGAAGATGATAAACCTTTATCTAGCACTATGGTAAATAGACTATATTCAGGTTTTGCTTCAGCTTTAGTAAAAGAATTTGAAAATTATAATGAGCAAGGTCTTAATTATAGTTCTCAATAAGAGTACAATATAGGGGTAGCGTGAGCTACCTTTATTTTTTAATGTAACTTTAAATGTGGAAATAATAAAGATGGAAAAGAAACAGGAACTTTATCGTGGTAAAGCAAAATCAGTTTATGCAACAGATGATGCAAATCACTATATTATGTACTTTCGTGATGATACCTCAGCTTTAGATGGACAAATTATCAAGCAATTAGATAGAAAGGGTCGTACTAATAATCATTTTAACTTTTTTATCATGAAAAAGCTTGAAGCTGCAGGTATTCCTGTACATGTTGAAGAGTTATTATCAGATAGAGAGTGTTTGGTAAAGAAATTAGATATGGTTCCTGTTGAGTGCGTAGTTCGTAATGTAAGTGCAGGTTCTATTTGTAAGCGTTTAGGTGTAGCAGAAGGTTTAGAGTTAAATCCTCCTACCTTTGAGTTTTTCTTAAAGAATGATGCTTTACATGATCCTATGGTTAATGATTCTCACATTATTTCATTTGGTTGGGGCACACAAGAGCAAATGGATGAAATGAGACGTTTATCATATAAAGTAAATGATGTATTAAAGGCTTTATTTGATGAAGCTGGCTTAATTTTAGTTGACTATAAGTTAGAGTTTGGTCTTTATGAGGGTAAGTTAATGTTAGGTGATGAGTTCTCACCTGATGGTTGCCGTTTATGGGATAAGCAAACTCGCAAGAAGTTAGATAAGGATCGTTTCCGTCAAGGTTTAGGCGATGTTATTGAGGGCTATGAAGAAGTAGCTCGTCGTATTGGTTGTCCTCTTTAATAAATTTTAGGATAAATCAATTTTAGCTAATCTACTAAAAAGAAAGGTTGATTTAAAAGTTAGTCTTTTTAGATTAGGAAGATAATGGTTTTACTATAATTTTACTTATACTATATAAAAAAGCAGGCATGTCACACGCCTGCTTTTTTTATGCTAAAACCGTATCTATTTAGGATATAATAAATATTATTTTATTAAATATGAGGTGTCATATGGCAAAAAGACGTCGTACTAAAATTGTTACTACTTTAGGGCCTGCTACAGATAAAGAGGGTGTATTAGAGAGTTTAATTAAAGCAGGAGCTAATGTTGTACGTTTAAACTTTTCTCACGGTAGTGCAGAGGATCATGCTGCAAGAGTTAATGCAGTACGTGAAATTTCTCAAAGATTAGGTTTACCTGTAGCTATAATGGGTGATTTACAAGGTCCTAAAATTAGAATAGGATCCTTTGTAGATAATAAAATTACTTTAGCTATAGGTGATACTTTTGTCTTAGATGCTGATCTTGATTTAAAAGCAGGTACTAAAGAGAGTGTAGGTTTAACTTATAAGAATTTACCTAATGATGTAAAAGCTGGAGATATCTTATTATTAGATGATGGTAGAATTCAATTAGCAGTTACCTCTGTAGTTGCTAATAAGATTAATACTACAGTAATAGTTGCAGGTGTCTTATCTAATTCAAAAGGTATTAATAAAAAAGGTGGTGGTTTATCAGCACCTGCTTTAACTGCTAAAGATAAAGCTGATATTATTATAGCTTCAAAGCTTGGTGTTGATTATATTGCTGTATCTTTTCCACGCAGCGGTCACGATTTAGAAGAGGCAAGACGTTTATTAAAAGAGGCTGGCTCTAATGCTCGTATTGTAGCTAAGGTTGAACGTGCTGAAGCTGTTGAAAGTGAAGAGTCTATGCGTGATATTGTTATGGCATCTGATGTGGTTATGGTAGCACGTGGTGACCTTGGTGTAGAAATTGGTGATGAGCGTTTAATGAGTGTACAAAAGAAGCTTATTAATTTTGCAAGAGGTCTAGATAGAGTAGTAATTACTGCAACACAAATGATGGAGTCTATGATTAATCAGCCAATGCCTACACGTGCTGAAGTTATGGATGTATCTAATGCTGTATTAGATGGTACTGACGCTGTTATGTTATCTGCTGAAACTGCAGCTGGTAATTATCCAGTTGAAACAGTGACAGCTATGTCACATGTTTGTCATGGTGCAGAAATCTCAATGCCAAGATCAGGTTATAGAGCAGAGCGTACCTTTGAAAGTGCAGAAGAAACCATTGCTGTATCTGCTATGTTTGCGGCTAATCATTTGCAAGGTATTCATGGTCTAGTTGCTTTTACTAATAGTGGTAAATTGCCATTATTGATGTCACGTATTAGATCTGGTTTACCAATCTATGCTTTCTCAAGCTCACAACAAGCTGTAAAGTGGATGTGTATGTATCGTGGTGTTTTCCCTCATTATTTAGACTATACTAAATATGCAACTCGAGATGAGCTATTAAATTCAGCAATTCAAACGTTAGTTGATAATGGTACTGTAAAAGCAGGTGATAAGATTGTTGTTACATTTGCTTTAACCATGGGGCAAAGTGGTCATACTGATAGTATGCGTGTAGTTACTATTAAGTAAAAGTATTTTAGATATAATTAAGAGGGGCAAGCCCCTCTTATGTTAGATTCAAAAATTTAGTAAATTACTATTCAATACTGTTGCCAAACCACTTAACTTTTAATTCTTGAAGTTTGCCAGAAGCTTCAATCTTGCTTAAACCTTCATTTATAAAGTTTAAGGTTTGAGTATTACCTTTAGTTACTGCAATACCATAATATTCAGTTTCAATGTTGCCAAGATCTTTTAAATCTGTAACATTATTTTTACTTAGATAGTATATGTTTACAGGTAAATCATCTATTAAAGCTTCACATTTATTGCTTCTTAAATTATTTAGAGCATCATCTCTAATTACAACACGAACTACTTTGTTTGTTAAACTTTTAGCAATTTCAAAGCTTCTGGTACTTTCTTGAGCACAGATAGTTTTATTTTTTAAATCATTTACATTAGTATAAGGAGTATTTGACTTAACTAACATGCTAATACCACCTTTAAAATAAGGTCTTGAGAAGTCATATATAGCTTTACGCTCATCTGTAATAGATATAGTTGATATAGCAGCATGTAATTCATCAGCTTTCAAGGCAGTTAACAATAAATCAAAAGGTAGATTGATAAATTCAACTTTTGCACCTTGAGCCTCTGCAATAGCATTCATAACATCAATATCAAAACCTACAATTTCATCGTTTTCATCAATAAATTCAAAAGGCTCATAACCTGCTTCAGTACCAATATCTAAAACTTGTGCATTTGCTGCATTAACACAAAAAGCAAGACCTAATATAGACATTGCTTTAAATAGACTTTTAAGCTTCATATTATAATCTCCTTGAGATGATAGATATATTTAACCTCGTAATTATACATAGATAGCATTAAAAGAACAATTAAGAATTATCTGATTTTATGCATATATATCTAACCACTTAAGATACTTTAATTTTTAGGTTATTTACTATATGTTATATAATTTGTATATTAATTATAAAAGCAATAATAATTAACATGTAGTAATAATAGGTTAGTATTGATTATGATAGAAAAAATGCAAATAAAAAATGTAATATTTGACTTTGGTGGTGTACTTATGGATTGGTCACCATATTATGTATATGATGATTACTTTAATTCTCATGCAAAAGCACAGGATTTTATTAATAATATTTGTACTCCTCAATGGAATGCTACTATGGATGCAGGTGTGCCTTTTGCAGAAGCTACAGCAAAGTTAATTGAAATCTATCCTCAATATGCTAAAGAAATTAATATGTATAAAGATAGATGGAAGGATATGTTAAAAGGACCAATTCAAGCTGGCGTTGAATTACTTGAGTGTATATCACAATCAAAACTATATGATCTTTATGGTTTGACTAATTGGTCACAAGAGACTTTTCCTTATACATACGATAAATATCCTTTTTTTAGTTTATTTAAAGGCATCATTGTTTCAGGTGAAGAAAAATTAATTAAACCAGATCCAAAAATTTTTAAAAGACTTTTAGAAAAATATGAATTAAATGCAAATGAGTGTTTCTTTATAGATGATAATAATGATAATATTAAAGCAGCTTTAGATCTTGGATTTAACTGTTATCATCTAACTGATCACAAAGTAGATGTTGATAAGATAAAGCAACTTCTAAAGTTAAACTAAATTTTAGTTTATACTAATCTAGTTAAAATTAGATAAGGAGACATATTATGAGTAGTATTACTGCTGCAGATAATAGTAATTTTGGTATGGAATCTTTGGCTATTAGTATTCAGAAGAAATCAGCTGATCAAAATGGTAAGATGGCAATTTCTCTACTAGATAGCACCATACAAGGTATATCTCAAGTTCAAACTGGTAGTTTGCCTCTTGCATCATCAGGTAACTTAGGTACTAATATCAATATTAAAGTTTAAGAATAAAGCCTGCTTAAAGCAGGTTTTTTTTAATTATGAAAACTTCCGCATTAAATTTTCTAAATAAAGCAAAAGTTGACTTCACTATTTATCAGTATGAATGTCAAGAATTAGATCATTTTGCATTAAATAGTGCCAAGCAATTGGGTATTAATAAGAATTGTGTGTTTAAAACTTTATTATTTCAAGGCTCTGATAATAAGTTTATAACCTGCATAGTTTCAGCTGATGCTCATGTTAGTACTAAAAAATTAGCAAAAGCTTTAAATATAAAAAGTGTTAAGCTGGCAAGTGAACATGATGCTATTAAAGAAACAGGCTATGTTATAGGTGGAATTTCACCTTTTGGCCAAAGAAAAAAGCATACTACAGTATTAGATGATAAGGCTTTAACTTTAGATCTTATTTATGTAAGTGCAGGACAAAGGGGGTTATCTGTATCTTTAAAACCTCAGGATTTAGTAACTGTATTACAAGCTATAGTTGCGCCTATAAGTGAAAATAATTAAGGCAGAAAACTGCCTTAATTTATTAATAGTTATTAGAACTTTTTATCAAGATCATTGTTGTCTTGCTTTTTAAATAAATCAGTTGAGCTTAATGAAGAAGTAGCAAGATTGTTATTTTGTTTATTTTTAAAGTAGGCAATAACAAAAGGTATTAAAAAAGCAATAAGTAGGTAGATTAAAAAGCCACCACCTAAAAGACCAAAACCACCCATTAATAATCCCATCAAGCCTAATCCACCCAAGAAGCCTAAGAGGCCTGCTTTTTTAGCAGAGTTATTAGTTGCAGTATTATTAGTAGCTTTATTATCTGTAGTATTATTTTTATTTGCAGTGGTATTATTTGTTTTACTGCCGTTACCACCAAAGTTCATACCAAAGCTTTTGCGAGAACCAGAACTTCTAAATCCTCTAGCTTTTGTTTGAAAATCTAGACTTAGTAATGAATTAACTTTATCTAGCACTAGATTGCTATTAAAATTTAAACTTTGCGCATTAGCACTTTGTACACTAAAGGCTAATAATATAGATAAAATAAAAGCTTTAATAAAATTAAGTTGTATTTTCATAGTCATCCAAATTAATAATAATAAAAAAAACATCATGTATAATTTAGCAAAAAATTTGGTATTTTGTATTTTTTTAGTAAAAAAAATTAAAAAAAGCGATTGTGTTAGCAATTTTAAGCTTTAATAACTTAAATTTAACAAGAATATTTTTATTTTCTACAAATTTAAATTTGAAATTAATTTTAGTATTTTATACATCATTCATTAATGATAATTTTATTGATTAAATTGTATCTTTAGTTAAATTTAGCTTTTATTTAAAGGTAATTTACAAATTTTTTAATATAAAGCTCTCATTATAGATATAAGTGGGTTTAAAATACTAATTTAGTATTTTTTTTGTTAGCTATACTAGTGTACAATACATATACTTTAACAATCAGGAGTTTTTTATGAATATAAAAAAATTATTGCAAGCTACTGTACTATCTTCAATGACAGTATTTTGTGGCTTAGCAAGCGCACAAACTTTAAAAATAGGTACAGAAGCAACTTATGCTCCTTTTGAATATACAGATGATCAAGCTAATATCATAGGTTATGATATTGATATTATTAATGCTATAGCTAAGGTGCAAGGCTTTGAGGTTGAAGTTTTAAATATGCCATTTGATGGTTTAATTCCAGCTTTAATGACACAACAAATCAATGCTTCAATTGCCGCTATTTCTATTACTCCTGAGCGTCAAAAGCGTGTTGATTTTACACAAAGTTACTATACCTCAGGTATTAGTATTTTAATTAGACAAGAAGATAAAGAGATTTATAAGAGCTCAAAAGATCTTGCAGGTAAGAGATTATGTGCACAAATTGGTACTACAGGTGCATTATCTGCTCAAAAAATTTCTCCTAATAATGTAGCTGCTTTTAATACAGAACCAGAAGCTTTTATTGAGCTTAAAGCTAAAGGTTGTGAAGCTGTAATTAATGATCGTCCAGTTAATTTACACTACTTATCAACTTCAAAGTCAGAGGGTGTAATGGAAATACCTGAAATTTTATCAGCAGAAGAGTATGGTATCGCTGTACGTAAGGGTGATACTGAAACCTTAAAGCTTTTAAATGAAGGTTTAGATAAAATTAAAGCTTCAGGTGAATTTGCTAAAATTCATGAAAAGTGGTTTGGTGTAAGTAAATAACAACTAAAAGCTAGCCATATAGCTAGCTTTTAATTTAATTCATAGTAAATATAAATAGAAACAATGTCTATTCCTTTTGATTTAACACTTATTTTAGATTCATTGCCATTGCTTGCTGTAGGTGCTTTAGTCACTATAGAAATTACAGCTATGTCTGTAGCAATAGGCGTGTTGATTGGTTTGTTTGTAGGTATTGCAGAATTATCTCGCTATTGGTATTTTCGTATACCTGCAAAGATTTATGTAGATTTTGTACGTGGTACACCACTACTAGTACAAATCTTTATTATTTATTTTGCATTACCTATTATTTTAGGGGTAAGAGTAGAGCCATTTGCAGCAGCAGTTGCAGCTTGTTCTATAAACTCAGGTGCTTATGTAGCTGAAATTTTTAGAGCAGGTATTCAGTCTATCGATAAAGGACAAATGGAAGCTGGACGTTCTTTAGGTATGACTTGGACTCAAACTATGCGTCATATTATTATACCTCAAGCATTTAGACGTACTATACCTCAATTAGGTAATGAGTTTATTGCCATGCTTAAAGATTCATCCTTGGTATCTGTAATTGGCTTTGAAGAGTTAACTAGAAAGGGTCAATTAATTATTGCCTCAACATATGGTTCACTTGAGATTTGGACTGCTGTGGCTATTATTTACTTGATAATGACCTTATCTATTACTCGTTTTGTGGCATATTTAGAAAAGAGATTTAAGTAATGATTAAAATTAAGGATTTACATAAAAGCTATGGTGATCATCAAATTTTAAAAGGTATTGATCTTGAGGTTAAAAAAAGTGAAGTAGTGGTAATTATAGGACCATCAGGCTCTGGTAAATCAACCTTATTGCGCTGCGTAAATTACCTTGAGGTACCTACATCAGGTTCTATTACTATAGATGGTCAAGAGATTACACCAAGTGTTGATATTAATACTATAAGAGCAGAAGTTGGAATGGTATTTCAGCACTTTAATCTATTTGGGCATATGAGTGTAATGCAAAATATTACTTTAGCTCCAATTAAAGTTAGAGGTATGTCTCGTTATGAAGCTGAGCAAAAAGCTATTGAACTTTTAGGTCGTGTGGGTTTAGCTGATAAGGCTCATGCTTTTCCAAGTCAACTTTCAGGTGGACAGCAGCAGCGTGTAGCTATAGCAAGAGCTTTAGCCATGCATCCTAAAATCATGCTTTTTGATGAGCCAACTTCAGCTTTAGATCCTGAAATGGTAAATGAAGTATTAGAAGTTATGAAGGTCTTAGCTGAAAGTGGTATGACCATGATGGTTGTAACTCATGAAATGGGTTTTGCAAGACAAGTTGCAGATAGAGTTTTGTTTGTTGATGGTGGTAAGATTATAGAACAAGGTAAACCTGATGATGTTTTCTTAAATCCACAACAAGATAGAACTAAAGAGTTTTTAGCTAAGATTTTATAATGAGTAAAAATATAGAGCAAAACGAACAAAGAGCTTTTAATAAAGAAGTATACAAAGACTTATTAAAGCTTAAATATTTACCATCATGGTTAGTTTTAGGGCTTTTAGCTATATGTGCTTATATACCAAATCGCCTACGTGATTTAATAGCTATAGTACTAGCTAGTATTATAGCTTTTATTCCTCTAAAACCTAGGCGTATTGCTTATGCGAATATGCGTACTGCCTTTAGTGATTTAAGTGCAAAAGAATGCAGACGTTTATATTTTAAATCTTTAGCAGTAGGTATTAGTGTAGCTTTATCTTATGGTCAGCCAACCTTTTTACCTCGCTTTTTATTAAAACGAGGTTGGAGTGTTAAAGGTAAAGAACATCTAGATTATGCTCTTAGCTTAAATAAGCCTATTATTTTTGTAGCACCTCATACTTATGCCATAGATCGTTGTGGTCTATATCTATCATATTTGGGTATACCAATGTGTACTATGGTGCATCGTCAAAAAAATAAAGTTTATGATTGGTTTTTAAATCAACAAAGACTTACCTTTGGAGGAAGTGTTTTTGAAAGAAGTGCAGGTCTTAGAACCTTAATACGTGAGTTAAAAGCTCATCATTCTTGTTTTTTTCTACCTGATGAGGATTTAGGTGAGCAATCTTCATTATTTATAGATTTTTTAGGTGTACCAAAAGCTACTGTTTCAACTTTACCAAAGCTTGCTAAAGTTTCACAAGCAACCGTCATGCAATTATTTTCTGTGTATAATTTTAAAACAGCTAAGTTTGAAGTACATTTTAGTCCAGTGTTTGAAAATTATCCTAGTGATGATTTAAAGCGTGATTTACGCTATATGAATGAGCAAATAGAACTAAAGTTATTGCAACATAAAGAACAGTATATGTGGTTTTTACGTTTTTTTAAAACAGTACCAGATAGCAGTTATCCTGATATTTATGCTAATACTAAAATTTCATTATTAAAAAAAGGTAAAAATATTGATTATAGTCAAAGACGTAAAGCATATATAGATAGAAAAGATAGTACAGCAGAGAGTAAATAAAATTTTATAGACTAATGTAATCAACCTATTAGCATTAAGTTAATAGGTTGTGTCACTTTTGCATTACAAACTAAATTTGATAAAGTGTATAACAAATTGAAATTTAGATGCACTTAATAAGTGCGTACTTCTTTATTACTTAATAATATAATTGAAATTTTTATTTAAAAAATTATTTTTCTCTATATAGAACCTATCTCCCTGTTTTTTTTATTGAGTATCTCTAATTTAAACTTATTGGCTTACTTAAATTAGATTGCAATCATT
>CALXNP010000051.1 GCA_944389785.1 uncultured Anaerobiospirillum sp. | reverse complement strand
CTTCGACCTTGCTCTGTACAGCTGGTCCAGGGACTTACACCCATTGGATTGCGTGCATGCCGCGCACACTAAAAAAGGAAAAGCTAAAAATGCTTTTCCTTTTTTATAAAATAAATAGCTCAATACTAACTTTATGCTATTTTCCAAAGCTATATTAATTAAAATTTACCTTGAGCACCTACTACAAAGAAGCGACCAGGCTCTTCAATTAACTCCGAAGTTTGATATTGCTTATCAAATAAGTTTTCAACACCTGCAAATACATGATATTGTCTTTGTTCACCAAACTTAACACCAGCACTTATATTGGCTGTAGCATAGCCACCCATCTTATAATAGCCAGTATATGATGATCTACTTAAATTATCATCAATTGCTTCACTTGCAAAACATGAATATACATCGACATAAGTAAATACACTTGTATCAAACTCAAACTTTAGACCTACTCTACCACTAAAATCAGGGGTACCAGTATTGTATGAGCTTTGATTATTAACCTCATATTTACGCTTTAGATATGTCAATGAAGCATATGGCTTAACATAATTAAAATCTAAAGATGCAGCAAGTTCAGCACCATAACTTGAGGCTCTTGCAATATTTTCAAACAAATATTGTTCTTGTATACTAGCTATACCACCTGTAGCATCTTGTCTAACTGGTGCAATATAGTTTTTAGCATAAGAGTAAAATAAACTTAGATCAGCATCAAAAATACCATCTTGATATCTTAAACCCAATTCATAATTATCTGATGTTTCTGGTTTTAATTCTGGATTACCAATCTGTTGCTCACCTGTGCTAGTTGTTAAGAATAATTCTTGAATAGTAGGTGTTCTAAAGCCTTGAGCAAAGTTTGCTCTTAAAGTGATATCATCATTTAAAGAATAAACTAAACCTAAGCTTCCTACAGTTCTAACATTAGTTCTTTCACCTTTACTTGTGTTATCTGATATAGGCATAGGACCTGGTAAACCAGGTATACCTGTAATTTGTCCTCTATCAACACTATTACCACTACCTGAGTTTACATGATTCCATCTAATACCAGTGTTTAAAGTTAAATCATCAGTTAAATATGTAGATAAAAGTGCATATAAAGAATTAGTTTTTTGCACATACTCATTATCATAAGTATTAGTATTAATTCCCATATTAAATCCAGGGAAACTTGGTGTTGTAATCTTAAGATTAGCTAAATTATTACTATCTACCTGCTCATATCTTACATCATAGCCAGTAACTAAATAAAACATATCAGATGGAGTAAATTCAGCTTGTAAATTACCTCCATAAACTTTTTGCTCATTTATAGTATTTATAGCCACATCTACATCTGTATCTAATGGTATTGGAGGAGCTGACGGATTAAAATCTGATGGCTTTATTTGTGTTTTTGTTTGTACAGTAGAGTCAAAGTCTTTATCATTAGTTTGATAGTAAAAACTTGCTTTAACTTTAGCCACATATTCATTTAAGTCACGTGCTTCAATGAAAGTTGCAATCTTCTCACGCTGCCACTTTGGAATATTAGCTCTAAATGATGAATACTCACCATCTACAGTAGTTGAAGTATGTGATGCGACATCAAAATACTCATACTCTAAACCTGCTGTTAAATTAGGTAAAAAATCATACTCAAATTTAGCATTAGCAGCTTTATTTTGATAAGAGGTATTATCTAGCCTTACTCTATTGCTAAGATACATATCTCCCATATCATTGTATAAACCACCTACAGCATATCTAAAGTTTTTAATAGTACCAGTTACATTTAAGAAACTATCAAAACCTTTGCCAGAGCTATTATAAAGCATACCAGCTTCTGCACTAATTGGTTTATCTGATGCTTGTTTAGTTATAACGTTAACTAAACCACCTAAAGCATCAGAACCATATAATACAGATGAAGGTCCTCTTACTACCTCAATTCTTTCAATAAAATAAGGGTTAATTAAAAAAGGTACACCCGATTTATTTTTTTGATCATCAATTCTTTGACCATTAACTAAAGCTAATGCTCTATTTGAACCTTCACCACGCAATGAAATTCTTTTAACACCAGGTGTACCATCACTAAATACATTAACACCAGGTACATCTTTGATTGCATCTACCACTGTAAAGGCACCACTTTCTACAACACTGTCTTGATCTACTACAGAAATTGAGTTTTGTGCTGTTTTTAATTCTTGTTCATATAAATTAGCACTAACAACTACCGTATCAGTGGTAACATCATCTGCTGCTATAACTGTATTTGATGCAAGAGCACTTACTACTAAAATAGCTGATGATTTTAATTTAAAAAATTGCATTTATCTTCCTTAGTTTATTGAAGTAATTAATCAATATCTGTTAACGCTTTAACAAAATCTTCAGTTGAAAACTCACGTAAATCACTTGCCTTTTCACCAATACCTACATAGCGTATTGGTAGTTGGAATTTATCAGCAAGAGCAAAAATAACACCACCTTTAGCACTACCATCAAGCTTTGTTAAACATAAACCACTTACGTTAACAGCTTTACTAAAGATGGTAGCTTGTGACATAGCATTTTGACCTGTAGTACCATCAAGAACTAACATTACTTCATGAGGTACATTTTCATCTATTTTTTTCATTACTCTTACAATCTTACTTAACTCATCCATAAGATTATCTTTATTTTGTAATCTACCTGCTGTATCACAAATTAATACATCAATATTCTTTGCCTTAGCTGAATTTAATGCATCAAACAATACAGAAGCACTATCAGAACCAGTAGCTTGTGCTATAACAGGAACATCAACTCTTTGTCCCCACTCTTTTAATTGCTCAACTGCAGCTGCTCTAAAAGTATCACCAGCAGCTAACATAACTTTAAGCCCCTGTTCTTTATATTTTTGAGCAAGCTTACCTATAGTAGTAGTTTTACCAGCACCATTAACACCAACCATTAAGATAACAAAAGGGCTATTTTGAGTTACATCTAATGGTATTTGACATGGTTTTAAGATATCTATTAAAATTTCATTTAATTTATTTTTAAGCAAACTTGCATCATGTAATTCTTTAAGTTTTGCTTCTTGCCTTAAGCGTTCAATAATTTTATTTGTGGTATCTACACCTAAATCAGCAGTTAATAAAGAGGTTTCAAGTTCCTCATATAAATCCTCATCAATCTTTCTACCTTTAATTAAAGCAGATAATCCAAAAGCAATATTTTCTCTTGTTTTTCTTAAGCGTTCAAAAAAAGAGGATTTCTTTTTTTCTCTAACCTCAACACTAGCTGTTACATTATCTATAGTTTGCTCTTGTTCATTTACCTTTTCTTTTGCAACATCTTCTTGTGATACATCATTTTCAGCTTCAGCATTAAGCAGCTCTTTATTTTCTTCAAGCTCTACTTTATCAGTATAAGCAATATCTAAAGCTTGGGACATTTCTTGGTGATTAGTATCTGTTATAGCTTGAACTGTTGCTTCTTGTGCTTTAGTTTCATCCTTATCTGTAACAATACTTTCAGCTTCTAATTTAGACTCTGTAGTATTAGTATTTTGTTCTTGAGTATTGATTGTATTTTGAGTATCTACACTATTTAAGTGATTATCTTGTGCTTTTTTAGCATCATCTTTATTTTTCTTTTTAAAAAACGAAAATAAGCCAGCCATTTAAGCTTTCTCCTGTAAAAAAATAATGTAGAATTATACAAAACTTTGTAAAGTTGTATAATTTATCATAATAATTCTTAAATTTTTGTGCGTTTTAACAAAAAAAATTAAAAACATGGTGAAAGTATGCAAATAAATACAATTAGAATTATAGCAGGACAATATAAAGGCTTTAAAATCCCCATTTTAGATCAAGAAGGCTTAAGACCAACTACAGATAGAGCTAAAGAGACTATTTTTAGCTTATTAGGTAATCTTGATAATTATAGTATTTTAGATTTATTTGCAGGTAGTGGAGCTCTAGGATATGAAGCAATATCAAGAGGAGCTTCTAAATTAATACAAGTAGAGAACAATAAAGAAATTTTTGAAAACCTAAAAAAAATTAACGCACATTTTAAGGAAAAGATAGAAGTCTACCATCAAGATGCTCTTACATATTTAAAAAATACTGAATATAAATTTGATTTAATCTTTTTAGATCCTCCATATCAAAGCAATTTACTCACACCTAGTCTAGAGTTAATTTTTAAACATAATTTACTTAAAGATAATGGTTATATTTATGCAGAATATAATGATGATACAAAATTAAAACATATAGGCTTTGAAGTAGTTAAGATGGGGAATTTTGGGCAAATCAAATATAAAGTTTTGAAAAAATCTAGTTTCTTATTTTAATTAAACAAAAAGGTATCATTTGATACCTTTTTGTTACAAAACAATAGCTATTTACGTCTGCGTCTTGCAATTTCAACAACTTTAAGTTGAGCTAATGCTTCTGCTAATTGAGCAAAGGCTGCAGTATAATCCTTGTCACCTGCATTTCTATGTTCAATAGCATTCTTAGCAGCCTTAATAGCTTCTTGTGCCTTAGCCTCATCGATATCTTCAGCTCTTAAAGCAGTATCTGCAAGAACCATCACACTATCAGGTTGAACCTCTAAAACACCACCTGCTAAATAGAATTGATCCTCTTTATCAGATTGTGTCACAATAGAGACCATACCAGCCTTTATAGTGGTTAAAAGAGGTGTGTGACCATGTCTAATACCTAGTTCACCTTCAGAGCCTGTAATACGCATGCTCTTAATACGGCCTGAGAACATATTGCCAACACCACTTACAACATCAAGATGGAACGTAATCTCTTCCATACACTACTCCTTGACTATAGGCTCTTAGCTTTCTCAATAGCCTCATCAATTGAACCAACCATGTAGAAAGCTTGCTCAGGTAGATTATCATAATCACCTGCAATGATACCTTTAAAGCCACGTATAGTTTCTTTAAGTGGTACATATTTACCAGGAGAACCAGTAAATACTTCTGCAACGCTAAATGGTTGTGATAAGAATCTTTCAACCTTACGGGCACGAGCTACGGTTAGCTTATCTTCTTCAGATAACTCATCCATACCTAAGATAGCAATAATATCCTTAAGTTCCTTATAACGTTGTAATACAGTTTGTACACCACGTGCTACCTCATAGTGCTCCTTATCCACAATATAAGGATCAAGCTGTCTTGAGGTTGAATCTAGAGGATCTACAGCTGGATAAATACCTAAAGATGCAATTTGACGTGATAATACGATAGTTGCATCTAAGTGAGCAAAGGTTGTAGCAGGACTTGGGTCTGTTAAGTCGTCAGCTGGTACATATACAGCTTGAACAGAAGTAATAGAACCCTTCTTTGTAGAAGCAATACGCTCTTGCAATACACCCATTTCCTCAGCTAAAGTAGGTTGATAACCTACAGCTGAAGGCATACGACCTAATAGAGCTGATACTTCAGTACCTGCTAAGGTATAACGGTAAATATTGTCAATAAATAGCAATACATCCTTACCTTCATCACGGAACTTCTCAGCTACAGTAAGACCTGTTAAAGCTACACGTAATCTGTTCCCTGGAGGCTCGTTCATCTGACCGTAAACCATTGATACCTTATCAATAACCTTAGACTCTTCCATTTCATGGTAGAAGTCATTACCCTCACGTGTTCTTTCGCCTACACCAGTAAATACTGATAGACCTGAGTGAGCTTTTGCAATGTTATTAATAAGTTCCATCATATTAACGGTCTTACCAACACCTGCACCACCGAACAATCCAACTTTACCACCCTTAGCAAATGGGCAGATTAAGTCAATAACCTTAATACCAGTTTCTAAAACTTCTGTTGTTGATGATTGTTCTGCATAAGTAGGAGCAGCACGGTGAATTACCCAACGCTCTTTCTCACCAATAGGACCACGCTCATCTACAGGTTGACCTAATACGTTCATAATACGACCTAAAGTCTCTGTACCTACAGGAACTTTAATTCCAGCACCTGTATTAACAGCCTCTAAGCCACGACATAAACCATCAGATGAACCCATGGCAATACAACGAACTACACCACCACCAATTTGTTGTTGAACTTCTAATACGATGTCAGGACGATTTTTTCCATCACCTTTAATCTCAAGAGCATCGTAAATTTCAGGAATTGACTTTTCTGAAAATTCTACGTCAACAACAGCACCGATGATTTGCACAACTGTGCCTTTTTCACCTGCACGATTAGATGCTTGTGCCATTTTTCTTTCCTCTTAAACCCTTTAAACTGCAGATGCACCAGATACGATATCATTAAGCTCCATCGTAATACCAGCTTGTCGTGCCTTGTTGTACTCTAATTGTAAATCACTTACTAATGATTCAGCATTATCAGTAGCAGCTTTCATTGCTACCATACGAGCAGCTTGCTCAGATGCTAAATTTTCAAGTACGGCTTGATATACCATCTGCTGAATATATCTGTCTAGAACCACAGATAAAATCTGTTGTGGATCTGGTTCATATATATAATCCCAATGATGCTTTTTAACTTCAGTATCATCAGTCATTGGCAATGGTAGCAATTGGGATATAGTTGGCAATTGCACCATAGTATTTTTAAAGCCATTAAAACATAAAAATACTTGATCAACATCACCAGATAAGAACTGATTAGTAGCTACTTTAATTGCACCAACTAGCTTTTCAGGCTCTGGATTATCACCAAAACCACCATGTTGAGCTAATACATCAACACCTAATCGGCAGAAAAAAGCACTAGCTTTAGTTCCTAACAATACAACCTTAGATCCTATATTCTTACTCTTATATTCTTTAATTTGAGCAAGAACTTTACGAAATAGGTTAATATTTAAACCACCACAAAGACCTCTATCTGTAGAGATAACAATAAATCCAACATTACGAACAGGTCTATCTGTCATGAATGGATGCTTATACTCTGTATGACTTGCTGCAATATGACCAATAATACGATGTAAACCTAAAGAATATGGTCTACTTTGGCTCATTTTATCTTGAGCACGGCGCATTTTAGATGCAGCAACCATTTGCATCGCACTTGTGATCTTTTGTGTATTTTTTACACTAGCGATCTTAGTACGTATTTCCTTTGCACCAGCCATAACGATAACTCCTAGAATGTCTGAGTAGACTTAAATTCAGTGATAAAATCAGTTAACTTCTTAACAACTTCATCATTGTAATCAGGATTATCATTGATATCTTTTAACATTTGAGCACCTTTATCACGAGCATACTCTAATAGTGCTTTTTCAAATGATAAAATCTTACCTAACTCAACATCCTCAAGATAACCACGCTCAGCTGCAAAAATTACTAAAGCTTGTTCTGCTACAGATAGTGGAGCATATTGTGATTGCTTCATTAGCTCTGTAACTTTTTGACCATGATCTAGCTGCTTTCTTGTAGCTTCATCAAGATCTGATGAGAATTGAGCGAAAGCTGCAAGCTCACGATATTGAGCCAAAGCTGTTCTAATACCACCAGATAACTTCTTAATAATCTTAGTTTGAGCAGCACCACCTACACGAGATACTGAGATACCAGGATCAACAGCAGGTCTTACACCTGAGTTAAATAAGCTAGTAGTTAAGAAGATCTGACCATCTGTAATAGAAATTACATTAGTAGGAATAAAGGCTGAAACGTCACCTGCTTGAGTCTCAATAATAGGAAGTGCTGTTAAAGAACCAGTCTTACCTTTAACTTTACCACCACTTAATTGCTCTAAGTATTCAGCATTTACACGTGATGCTCTTTCAAGTAAACGTGAGTGTAAGTAGAATACATCACCAGGGAAAGCTTCACGCCCAGGAGGACGTCTTAATAGCAATGAGATTTGACGATAGGCTACAGCGTGCTTTGATAAATCATCATAAATGATAAGAGCATCTTCACCTTGATCCATAAAATACTCACCCATAGCACAGCCTGCATATGGGGCAATGTATTGTAAAGCTGCAGTATCAGAAGCAGAAGCTGCTACAACAATAGTATTATCTAAAGCGCCTTCTTCTTCAAGCTTACGCACAACAGATGCAATAGTTGAAGCCTTTTGACCGATAGCAACATAGATACAACGTACGCCATAGTTCTTTTGATTAATAATAGTATCAATAGCTAAAGCGGTCTTACCTACTTGTCTATCACCAATAATTAACTCACGTTGACCTCTTCCGATAGGAATCATAGAGTCAACAGCTTTATAACCTGTTTGAATTGGTTGTGATACACTTTGTCTTGCAATAACACCAGGTGCAATCTTTTCAACTGGATAGTAGCCATCATTTGTAATAGGACCCTTTCCATCAATAGGCTCACCTAGTGTATTTACAACTCTGCCTAAAAGTCCTTTACCAACAGGAACTTCAAGAATACGGCCAGTGCTACGAACCTTCATACCCTCAGATAAATGAGAGTATGGTCCTAAAACAATAGCACCTACAGAGTCTCTTTCTAAGTTTAAAGCAAGACCAAATAGATCATTACCAAAGTCTAACATTTCGCCTTGCATCACATTTGCAAGACCATGGATACGAACGATACCGTCATTTACAGAAACAATTGTTCCTTCATCACGTGCCATCGTTACAACTTTAAATTGCTCAATTCTCTGTTTAATGAGATCTGCAATTTCAGTTGAATTTAATTGCATTTTAATCCCCTATTATTTGAGGGTTGAAGACAAGCTATCTAAACTTGTCTTAACACTTGCATCTATAACTTCGTCGCCAATTTTTAAAATGGCACCGCCAATGAGACTACGATCAACACTAGTAGTTAACTTAACAGCACTATTGTACTTTGCAGATAGCTTAGCAATTAATGCTTTTTCATCAGTTTTTGTAAGCTTTCTTGCACTAGTAACATGAGCTACTACAACATTATCATGTTCATTTTTTAATCTAGTGAACTCTTCAAAAATCTCAGGTACAACTTCAAATCTAAAGTTCTCGCCTAAGATTTTCACAAAGTTTTGACCATATTCATCTAAAAGACCATCTAATAGTTTTATTAGATTATCAGATGCAACATCTGGAGAAGATGCATTCTTTAATGAAGCAAGAAATGACTCATCTGAACATGCACAAGACATAGCATTTAGCATATTAAGCCATTTATCTATGCTGTTATGTTCAACAGCAGTTGCAAATACTGCTTGAGCATAGGGTCTTGCAATTGTCAGATTCTCAGCCAAAGCTCACACCCCACACTAAAGTGAATCAACAATCTTCTTAACCATAGCACGATCAGCTTCGCTATCGATTTTTTGATTAAGAATCTTCTCAGCACTTGCTAAAGCAATAGCAATGACCTCTTCACGAAGCTCTTCTCTTGCTTTATTCTTCTCAGCTTCAATTTCAGTTTTAGCTGATTCAATAATGCGCTGTTTTTGATTATTACCTTCTTCAGTTGCCTTATCAAGGATTCTAGTCCTTTCATGATTTGCATCATCTATGATCTTTTTTGCCTCAGCCTTTGCTTGACGTAAAGTTTCAGCAGCACCAGACTTAGCCAACTCAAGATTCTTTTTTGCTTTCTCTGCATTATCAAGACCGTCAGCAATCTCCTTTTGACGCTTTTCAAGCGCACTCATTAAAGGAGGCCATACCCATTTCATACATAGTATGACGAAGATGACGAAAGCAAGGCCTTGACCTAAAAAAGTAGCATTGATTTCCAAAGTGGGAAGCTCCCTGCTATTGCTTGTCTATAGACTAAGCTACAGCAAACATTACATACATACCTAAACCTACTGCTATCATTGGAATAGCGTCAACAAGACCCATTACAATGAAGAACTGTGTACGAAGAAGTGGAAGTAAATCAGGCTGACGTGCAGCACCTTCTAAAAATTTACCACCTAAAATACCGATACCGATAGCAGCACCAATAGCAGCTAAACCCATCATAAGACCTGCAGCTAGATATAGCATGGTCGCAATTTCCATTTTTATCTCCTTAGATAATTAATAAAATAAAAAAATTAATGCTCTTCTTCTTCAGTGCTTGCCATTGCCAAATATACAATAGTTAAAACCATGAAGATAAAAGCTTGTAAAGTTACAATTAAAATATGGAATAAGGCCCAAGGTACATTTAATACCCATTGAATCCACCATAATGGTAAAAGTGCAATTAGAATGAATATCATTTCACCTGCATACATATTACCAAAAAGACGTAAACCTAATGAAACAGGCTTAGAGAGTAACGAAACACCTTCTAAAATAAAGTTTACTGGAATAAATACCCAGTGATTAAAAGGATGTAAAGTTAAACTCTTAACAAAACCACTTAGGCCTACATTGGCTATTGCAAAATAGAATATTAATAAGAACACGCCAAAAGCCATTGACAATGTAATATTAACATCTGCAGATGGTACCACTCTAAAGTAAGGAACACCTATAGCACTTGCTAAACCAGGTAGTAGATCAATTGGAAGTAGATCCATCAAGTTCATTAAAAACACCCACATAAACACTGTTAATGAAAGAGGGGCTATTAACTTACTTTTACCTTTGAAGATGGAACTTACTGTGTCTTGAACAAATTCAAATATCATTTCTACAAAACATTGAAGTTTAGTAGGAACGCCTGAGGTTGTCTTTTTTGTAGCATATCTAAATAAAGCTAAAAAAATAAAACCTAAGATAACAGTAATTAACAAAGAATCTAAGTTCAATGTATAAGGATTAACAATAGAACCTGCCCCCTTTTCAGCTGGTGAAACAGTACAAATTCCACTACCTAAATCCCCAAAGTAACACTTTTGAGTGCCCACTTCAATTAAACATTGGCTTTGTGAACCACCATTATCAAGGCATTCTTGAAATGCTGTTTGATTTTGAGCTTTTACACTATCTACTATAGAACCATCACGAAGATCTACTTGTAGAAAATGTAAATGGTGACCAATATATTCCTGTGAGTTGTGCTCAGACATTGGTAACTCCAGCACCATATGTATTACAAAAAAACGCTAGCAAAAAATTCACTAGCAACTTAAAACATCAATAATATAAGTCTAAGTTAGAATATTGTCAAAAGTTACATATCACAATTTTTAAAAATGCACTTATAGATATAGATTTAAAAATGAGTTTAATATTGTTGTAAGCACAAATGCACATATCATTGCAAGAGGGTAGACAATAAAAAATTTATAAATAAAAATAAAAATAAAAATCAGTAAAAAATACTTTAAAATCAAACCATAAAAAACATTATACATAATATTTGATGTGGTTAATAATTCTGAATTCGTTCTAAAAGAATAGAAAAATTGTACTAAAAAAGGTATAAAAAAAACCAAACAACCTAAGCTTGCAGATTTAATTACAAGTAAAAAATTTTTTTCAAAAAAGAAACAAATGGCACAAGTTACTATACAAGATAGCAACATTGCACCAAAATTAAACATCAAAACTCTTATAATAGTACTTTTTCTCATTTAAAAATTACTATTTATTAAGACCTAGTATGGTAATTATTTTATTTAATTGCTCCTCACTGGTGTAAGAGAGCGTTACCTTACCTTTATTTTCTCCAGAAGAGGTAAATTTAACTTTAGCCCCATCTAAGCTTGAACTTAAGCTTTGCTCATAGTCTTTAAATACAGCAGGTTGAATTATTATAGCTTTTTGGTCGTCATCAGCTTGCTTTAAAGCCTTAACATATTCTTCTGTTTGTCTTACTGATAAAGCTTTTTTTACAATAACACTACAAGCCTTCTCTTGAACCTCATCATCTAATGACAATAAGACCTTAGCATGTCCCATATCAATATGACCAGCTGCTAAAGCTTCTTTAACACTTACATTTAAATTATTTAATCTAAGTAAATTAGCAACACTAGCTCTTGCAATACCTAAAGTTTTAGCTAAATCCTCTTGTGTCATATTTAGTTCATTTTGCATGTGTAGTAAAGCTTTAGCTTGTTCAAGAGGTGATAGATCCTCTCTCTGTAAATTTTCAATTAAAGCGATAGCATAAGCTTTATTATCTACCACATCTCTAATCAAACAAGGAACACTTGTGAGACCTGCCAACTTTGCAGCTCTAAAGCGTCTTTCACCACATATGATTTCAAACTTATCTTTATTTTTTTTAACAAGTAATGGTTCAAGTAAACCATGCTCTAAAATAGATAAAGACAGTTCTTTTAAAGACTCTTCATTAAATTCAGTTCTAGGTTGATATATAGATGGAACTAATTTATCTATATGAATTTCTGTTATCTTAATGGTATTACTTGGAACAACAGTAGTTTTACCTTCACCATCTACTATAGGCATAGGAGAAATAGCTACATTTTCATTATTTGATCGTCTAGTTCTTTCACCTCTTGCTCTTGAGTCACTTAAAAGAGCATCTAAACCTTTACCTAATCCTGCCATTTAATACCCCTAAATATGTTCTTTATCTATAATTTCACCAGCTAAAGCTAAATAAGCTTTAGAACCAACAGATGATTTATCATAATACATAGCAGGTTTACCAAAACTAGGTGCTTCTGCTAATCTGACATTACGAGGAATTATAGTTTTATAAACTAAATCTCCAAAATTTTTCTTTAACTCATCAGACACATCTGTTGATAAGCGATTACGATTATCATACATTGTCCTTAAAATTCCCTCAATTTTTAGCTTAGGATTAACAGCATGAGCTAACTGATCTACAGTGTCAATTAACATAGTTAATCCCTCTAAAGCAAAATACTCACATTGTAAAGGAACTAAAATACTATCAGCAGCACACATTGCATTAACTGTAAGTAAATTTAATGAAGGGGGACAGTCTATAAAGATAAAATCATAATTATCTTTGATTTCATCTAAAGCATTTTTTAATCTAAATTCTCTTGCTAAATAATCAAGTAGTTTAACTTCAGCTGCTGTTAAATCCTCATTAGCTGGAATTAAATGAAAAGCACCATTAGTTTTAGTAATAATTGCCTCTTTTATGTCAATACCATCAATTAAAATTTGGCAAATTGTGCTTTTTAATTCAAACTTATTTACCCCAGATGCCATAGTAGCATTTCCTTGAGGGTCTGAGTCTACTACTAAAACTTTTTTCTGCATAGCAGCAAGTGAAGCGGCTAAATTTACACATGTAGTAGTCTTACCCACACCACCTTTTTGATTTGCTATAGCTATAACTTTAGCCATTATTAAACTCTCTTTTTAAACTTTTGTTAAAAAAACACCATGTCTTGCAGCATCAAGATCAGGAACTTTTAAACTTACCAACCTGTCGATTTTAACAGACTTTGGAATACTATTAATTTCCTCATCTGTTAAATTTGCTTTCATAGCTAAGAAACAACCATTATCATCTAATAGATGTATACACCAATTTACCATACGCTCTAAAGGAGCAAAAGCTCGTGATACTATCATATCAAATTTATGTTCAGTGCTAATATTCTCACATCTTGTATTTAACACAGTAACATTAGTTAAATTCAAGTTAACACAAGCCATTTTAACAAAAGAAATTTTCTTAGCTATAGAATCTATTAAAGTAAAATGTTTATTAGGATTTAAAATTGCTAAAACTAAACCAGGAAAACCAGCACCAGTACCAACATCTGCAATATTTTTAGCATCACCTAAAAGGGGTGAAATAGAAGCACTATCTAAAATATGTAGTACTACCATCTCACTTTCTGTCTTAATTGATGTTAGATTTAAAGCTTTATTCCATTTTGCTAAAAAATGCACAAGATAACATAACTTCTGAGCTTGTTCCTCACTAAGAGAAATATCTAACTGTGATACTAATGATGTAATTTTATTCAAAATAGCATCATTTAAAATAATATCTTGCATCTTTAGCCTATTAATTTTTACCAAATAAACCTAACTTTTTTAAATGAACTAATAAAATTGAGATAGCAGCAGGAGTAACTCCTGAAATTCTAGAAGCCATACCTAAAGTCTCTGGTTTATATTCATTTAATTTTTGAGCAACTTCATTAGATAGAGCACTTATTGTTTTGTAATCAAAATTCAAAGGCAATAAAGTCTTTTCATTTTGCTCATGCTTTTTAATTTCATCTAATTCATGAGCCAAATAACCTTCATACTTAACTTGAATTTCAACTTGCTCACTGCTTTGTGAGTCATTTGCAATAGGATCTAAACTACAAGCTTGTAAAATATCTGCTAAATTAGCTTCAGGTCTTCTTAAAATTTCTTGTAAATTTTGTTCTTTTGATAAAGGACTATTTAAAATTTTAGATAAATTCTTACCATTTTCAGAGGATGGCTTAATATAAGTGTCCTTTAATCTTTGCTTTTCTTGCTCAATCTTTTCTAGCTTTTGCTCAAATACTCTAAATCTAAGATCATCAACCAAACCTAAATTTCTACCTATTTGAGTTAAACGCAAATCAGCATTATCTTCACGTAACATTAATCTGTATTCAGCACGTGAAGTGAACATACGATAAGGTTCTTTAGTCCCAAGTGTACATAAATCATCCATCATCACACCAATATAGGCCTCATTTCTTGATGGGAAATAAGCATCTTTGCCTTGAACAAATAAAGAAGCATTAATACCAGCAAGTAAACCTTGAGCAGCAGCCTCCTCATAACCTGTAGTACCATTGATCTGACCTGCTAAGAATAATCCTTTTATTTTTTTAGACTGCATAGAAACACTAAGCTCTCTTGGATCATAAAAATCATACTCAATAGCGTAACCTGGTCTTGCTATAACAACATTCTCTAAACCTTCAATGGAGTGAATAAACTTTTCTTGAATATCATAAGGCAAAGATGTTGAAATACCATTAGGATAAACAAGAGGCGTAGTTAAACCTTCCGGCTCAATAAAGATCTGATGACTATCACGATGAGAATATCTTACAACCTTATCTTCAATGGAAGGACAATATCTTGGACCTATTGAACTAATAACACCTGAATATAAGGGACTTCTATCTAAACCAGATCTAATAATATCATGTGTCTTTTCATTAGTTCTTGTAATATAACAACAAACTTGTTGTGGATGTACAGAAGCATCATTTAAATATGAAAATACTGGCAGAGGACTTTCAGGCTCTTGCTTTTGCATAACCTCAAAATTAATAGTTGAAGCTACTAATCTAGCAGGTGTACCTGTTTTTAAGCGACCAACTTTTAAACCAAAATCTTTTAAATTTTGAGCAAGCTCAATAGAAGCAGGATCTCCAGCTCTACCTCCTTGATAATGCTCAAGACCAATATGAATTAAACCATTTAAAAATGTTCCTGCACAAATAACTACAGCATTAGCACGAAACTCAATATTAGCTGCAGTATTTACTCCACATAATTTATCTCCTTCAAAGAGTAATTTTGTACAAGGTTGTTGGAAAATGGTTAAATTTTTATAAGAAGCCAATTCTTTTCTTATAACTTCTTTATATAAGTGTCGGTCAGTTTGAGCTCTTGTTGATCTAACTGCAGGTCCTTTTGATAGATTTAAAGTTCTAAATTGAATACCAGCCTTATCAATAGCACCAGGACATACGCCACCTAAAGCATCTATTTCTTTTAAAAGATGTCCTTTACCAATACCACCAAAAGCAGGGTTACAAGACATCTCTCCTATAGTTTCTATATTATGGGTTAACAATAATGTTTTAGATCCCATTCTAGCACTAGCACAAGCAGCCTCAATACCAGCGTGACCTGCACCTACAACAATAACATCAAATATTCTATGCTCTAACATTTCACTTTTACATTGGTTGATTTAACTTGTGTATATTTTAACTAAAAATTTAATTTTTTAAATTAAAAAGATAGCCTAAAAATGAGTGTTTTTACTATTAAAAGAGTAAATCTCTAATAAGTTACAATAAATAAGCAGGTTAATTATTATAGCTTTAGATATAAAAACAAAATACAGACAAGTATTTTAATAAATTTTAAATTTAAGGTTAAAGATAAGGCTCACAAACTATTTAAGCGCGTTTAGTTTGTTAAACTTGCTATTAATTTTATAAAAATCTTGCATAAGATCAAGTTAAAAATAAAACCCTAAATTTGTGCTTATATTATTAATATTAATTAAAAAAAATTTTTATTTTTTTTTATTTATTATTAATATTAATTAGAACTATAATTGTGGGAAACTTAAAATTATCTTAGTATTCAATATATTATTTAATAAAATTTTGTGGATATTTTGTGGTTTTTTAGTGTATTTATAGTGTTTAAAATAGTACTTTCCAACAGGATAAATTTTTATAATAATAAACCAACAATTTTATTGAAGACTATATATATATTTTTAAAATGTTTTTCCCAAAGTTTTCAACAACCAGATTTATTAAAAGCTGTGGGAAAATCTGTTTTTTACATTTATTTTTAGTAAAAATGTATGTAAATTTCCCTAAAACCAAGCTAAGTGTTAATTAAAAATATAAAAAGTGGTGGGAAACTAAACTTTTCCCACTAAAAGTAAATAATTACAATGATAATAAAAGTAAGATAGGAAAAGATTAAAGTAAAAGCTGTTTATGATAATACTTAATTTTTACACTAAAGCAGTAGTCTGTTAAATTTAAGTGTTTTTGTATTTGTGTTTTAATTATAGGTAATATTGATAAAGTTTTATTAGTTATTTTTCTTTTTGATTTTTCTAACTCAGGAAATAAACAAAAGCTCTTCAAGAAATTAAATAAACCATTAAGTTATATATCAATGTAAAAAATTTTAATAAGATAACTTTTAGACTAGGGAGATATTAGAGTTTGTTTTTTCTATTTTGGATAGAAAAAACTTTAAATATTTTCAGACTTATGACTTTAATAAATTACTTAGCGCTTATTTAATTTATTTAAGATTATTTTAGTAAATTTTAAGATGAGATCAAGTCAACTTATATAAAGCTCTTATAACCTAAATCCCCATCTCAATTATAACTATCAGCGATCTCCATCATCAAGATGGCTTCAAGGAATTGTTGGTGT
>CALXNP010000050.1 GCA_944389785.1 uncultured Anaerobiospirillum sp. | reverse complement strand
AAACAACACATGTAATAACAGCATTTAATAGAGGGTTTTCATATGTTAATATTTCTTAAGATCCTGGGCATGATTTTAAAAAATTATTAGTACTACAGTAGCTATAGTGTTTGATTTGAATAAATTTAAAATAGGATAATAGATATCAGGAGTAACTCTCTCCTGATATCTTCAAATTAGATGAGTAATTATTTAGGGAAGAATGGCCATACAGCAGGTATAACCAACATACAAACAATTAAAGATACCAAAACTAAAGGTGTACCTACAATTAAATAGTCTTTAAATTTAAAACCACCAGGTCCCATTACTAATGTATTAGGAGGTGTAGCTACAGGTGTGGTAAAAGCACAAGAAGCTGCCATAGCAATTGCCATAATTACAGGATAAGGTGAAGCCCCTACTTCATTTGCAATTGAAATGCCTATAGGACACAATAGTGCAGCTGCAGCAGTATTTGACATAAACTGAGTTAAACAGCAAGATAAAGCAAATAAAGCCCCCATGAAAACCATAGGTGATGGGTTATCACCTAATAGTAATACTACCTGATGAGCGATAAGTTTACCAGCCCCTGTTTCATCTAAAGCTTTAGCTAAAGGCAACATACCTGCAAATAAGAAAATAGTAACCCAATCAATACCATTATATGCTTGTTTCTCAGTTAAACAGCCAGATAAAACACATAATAATGCACCAATTACAGCAACCATTTCAGAGCTAATACCAGGAATACCAATACATAAACCATAAATTACAAAAACTAAAATAGCTAAGCAGTAATATAATTTCTTTTTAGATACTAGCATTTGTGTAGTATTGTCCACACTTCCATAATCAGCTAAATGATGTGGTACCAATTTTCTGCCAACTACAGCCATATAAATCATAGCAGATAGTGATAAAGGTATACCAATATAAGCGAACTCAAAAAAACCAAATGTAGCAATACCAGCAGCCTCTAGAGAACTTGCTGCAATAATATTAGGAGGAGTACCTACTAAGCTTATAGTACCACCTGTATTAGCAGCTACAGCTAATGCCATTAATAATGGGGATACAGGCATTCTTGCTGCAGCACAAATACCTACAACAACAGGCATTAAACATGCTACTGTACCTGTATTTGATGCAAGAGATGACATAGTTACAGTTACAGCCATCATAGCCATCATTAAAGGAACTTCCTTAGTACCCACCGTTTTAACTACAAGATGTCCTATAGATGTAGCAAGCCCAGACTCAAGCATAGCAGCACCAACAACAAACATACCAGCAAAGAGTACTACAGTAGAATTAGATAGTCCTGAAAAAACATCACTTGTAGGTAATACTCCAAAAATGCCAAGAGCTACCGTAGCACCCATAGCTGTAACAGCTAAAGGAATTATTTCTGTAACAAACAAAAAAGCAACCACGGCTAAAACTATTAAAGTGATAATTGCTGGATCCACAAAAATTCCTCTCATCTAAAAATTTTAAAATTATGCTCTATTTTAGCAGTATTTTGCTATTTTGCATAAATTCAAATATTATATAATGTCTAAAAAGACAAATTTCTTTGTAAAAATACAAGTACGGATAAATTTCTAATGCTAATTACTCCTTTTAAAATTTTCCTCTGTTTGGTTACGGCATTAATCACAAGTTTTATCTTTAAATTCCTTTTAGCTCAAAACCACTCTAAATACTTTAAAGTAAAAAAACATACAAGTTTAATTACTTTTAAAGGATTTATAAATCAAAAAATGGCTATAGGCATACCTATAAATAAACAAGGTTACATACTATACACCTTATTGCTTACTATAATAGCACTTGAAATTTTTATTATCATTTACCTACTTTAAAACTAATCCTATACAAAATCTATTACATAGTTCAAAACTTCTATCATTTCAAATTAATTAACATTTTAAATTAACCTTAATTTATTAA
Organism: uncultured Anaerobiospirillum sp.; assembly: GCA_944389785.1. Classification (GTDB taxonomy): domain Bacteria; phylum Pseudomonadota; class Gammaproteobacteria; order Enterobacterales; family Succinivibrionaceae; genus CALXNP01. The sequence continues at coordinate 15,516 of CALXNP010000050.1, read as the reverse complement.
TGAAAAAAGGCAACTAATAATGCTAGTTGCCTTTCTTATATAACTTATTAGATATTATAACCAGAAGATGTATGCATAAACTGCTAAAATTACAGCACAGAAAACATTTAGTACAAGACCTACTTTAACCATTTCACTTTGCTTTATATGTCCAGAACCAAACACAATAGCATTTGGAGGTGTTGCTACAGGCAGCATGAAAGCACAAGAAGCACCTACACCAATAATTAAAGCTAAGCCTACAGGAGGAGCACCAATTGCTTCAGCAATACTAATAAATAGTGGTACTAGTAAAGCGGCTGACGCTGTATTTGAGGTAAACTCTGTCAAGAAGACAATAAAGAATGATACTAAAAGACCAATTACAAAGAAATGTCCACCCTCAACCATAAAAACAATGCCATCAGATAAAACCTTTGAAGCACCTGATTTTGATAATACAAGGCTTAAAGTTAAACCACCACCAAATAGCATTAATACGCCCCAATCAGTACTTTCTTGAACTTTTTTCCAAGAAATAACTTGACTTACCACTACTAATATTGCGGCCAAAATAGCAATGATACTATCAAAAGAACCAATATTCTTTTCAAGTCCAAATAAGTCACTTACTATAGGATTTATCTTAGATGAAAAAATCCACATTAGAGCAGTAAAGACGAAAATACCTAAAGTTACTTTGCGTTGTATATTTAAAGGAATCTCTTCAGCTTCAACTGTGTTTACCTTAATTTTTAAATTTGGTCTAAACACAAAGAATAAACACAAGATCATAGTTGGCATAAAGATTAACATAATTGGAAAGCCATAACCAAACCAATCAGCAAAGTTTAAACCAAGGTTAGAAGCTACAATAGCATTTGGTGGTGAACCTACTAGAGTACCAATACCACCGATACTTGCTGAATATGCAACGCCTAAAAGCACAAATACAAAGATATTACGATTTGATTTAGCATCTATGTTAGATAACATACCTAAAGCAAGAGGTAACATCATAGCAGTTGTTGCTGTATTACTCATCCACATAGATAAAAAAGCAGTTACAGTAAATAAGTAGAAAACTGATAAAGTAAAACTGCCCTTAGCAAAATGTAAGATCTTTTGAGCAATTAATACATCAAGCTTTTGATGGTGCATAGCAGCTGCTAGAGCAAAACCACCAAAGAACAAGAAAATATTACTATCAGAAAAACCATTTAAGGCTGTTTTAGTATCTAACAGACCTGTACACGCTGCTAAAACAGGAACTAAAATAGCAGTAATAGTGACGTGAACTGCTTCTGTCAGCCATAAAATACCAACAAGAACCAATAGAGCTAAGCCTTTATTTTCCATTGGTGAAAATGGTAAAAAATTAAGCAGCAGAATATATAAAATGATATCCGCCGCAATTATAAGGCTTTTTGTGTGCGTTGACATAAAAAATACTCCTTATTACAAAAAAAATTATATCTCTATACGATGCATAGTGTATATAAAAAACTCTTTTATATAAAATATATTATATAAATTTTATGCTCTATAGCACATAAATAACTTGTATTACTTGTAAAAATATTAACTATTACACACTTTTACAAATTTCTATGCAAATTTTTTTCAAAAACAATAAGTTGAGTTATTTTACAACTATTTTTTATAAGCTAAAAAAATGCAGATATTGTACTTTTAGTCTAATTTAGTGCAATACTACAATTTTCAGATCAAAAATAGTTATTAATCTAAAAACTAAAAACACTCTTGCTTAGATATAAAATATTCTTGCCAAGTTTCAAAAAATACATAAGTCTGTCTTGATTTTCTACACATTCAATGCTAGCCTAAGCATCATTGAAAATGTAATTTAAAAAATTACATAAGTGGGTTTTTGCTAAGTTTTTTAAATTTTAGTAAAAGTATAGTTAGAGTTTGATGGTTTAATTAAGTTTAAACTGTCTGCTTTTTTATTTAATCTTGATTCTTACTTATGTAAGAAATTATTTTAAAGCTAAGTATTAGGTTGGGCTTAGCTTGATGATGGTACAAAGTTAAAATGATTAGAGTGAAAGCAAATTTTAATAAAAAACATGAGGATTATATTGCAACAAAAGATAATAAAAATAACCTAGCCCTATCTTCAAATCACATGTTTGCGATTACAACCATCTTTGCTTTAAGTATAGCTCTATCCCTACCTAGTCATATTACTTTTACTCATGATGATGTTAATAATGAACAAACCATGTATCTAGCTCAAGATGAACAAGAGCAAATAAAAAATGTAGATAAACAAATGCAGACTGATATTGGTGATGATTTATCTAAAGAAAACTATGAAGATTATGATTTACCAAAATCTCTTTTTACTCAAAATGTTAATCAACAAGAAACAGAAATTGACAATAGCTCATATAGTAACATAGCCTCTATCTTAGCTAATAATGCTTTGAATATTTCAAAACAAGAACAAGAGCGTCAGCAAGCACTACTTGCTGATAACATCATTAAAAATAATGACAATGATGCAAATGATACAAAGCAAAATATAGTTACTAAAACTACTGAAGATAAACCTTTAGCTACAAATACAAGCACACAGCCTACACAACGCCCTCAAGGTACTTGGTATCAACAGACAGTATCACGTGGTGATAACTTGTCTACAATTTTTACTTATTTAAACCTACCTTACACTACTCTGCAAAAAATTGTTACTGCTTCAAATAAAACAGATCTTTCCTTAAGCATTGGTCAAAAAGTACATTTTTTAATTGATGATCAAAATATTGTTAAAGAATTAGTTACCCCTATTAATGATAATATGCAAGTACGTTTTACTCGCATGGATCAAAATGATAACTTTGCACGTGTAGTTGAACCTATAAATAGTCATATACCAACTCCAGAACTTGCAAGCAAATTTATAGCAGCTAGCAATATGCCTCTTGCTGTAGAAGCTCAAAAACGTAGAGCTTTAATTCAAGAACAACAAGATGCTATCGCTAAATCTCGTCCTCAACTTGTAATCTTTACAGTAGAAAATGATGGTAGATTTGCTACTATTGCTCGTAAACATGGTTTAACTAATACTGAAATTGCTACCGTACAAAAAGAATTAAAGGGTAAGCTTAATTTAAATAAACTAAAAAAAGGTGATAGTTTTAGAATTTTATTTAATGGTATTGGAACTAAAGCTTTAGTTAATGCTTTTGAAATTAAATCAACACAAGGTACTTATGCTATTTTTAGAAATCCTCAAGACAATCTTTTTTATGAGGAAAATACCTATGTACCTACAGCAGGTATCTTTAAGCGCTTCCCTCTTACAGGTAATATCACAATCAACTCTAAATTTAACCCATATCGTAAACATCCTGTAACACGCAGAGTAGCTCCTCACAATGGTGTAGATTTTAAAGCTAGTGTAGGTACTCCAGTTTATGCTCCAGCTGATGGTACAGTTACTTTTAGAGGTTACCAACGCGCAGCAGGTTACTATATTGTTATAGCCCATGATGGTCCTTATTCAACTGTTTATATGCATCTATCTAAAATTGAAGTACAAAAAGGACAAAAAATATCTGTTGGACAAATGATAGCTAAAACTGGTAATACAGGTAGAACTACAGGTCCTCACTTACATTATGAAGTACGTATCAATGATCGTGCTGTTGATCCTTTAAAAGTTGATCTGCCAAATAAAAAGAATCCTGCTTTAGCTAGCAGACAAATGAAAAACTTTAAAGATAATGTAAAAAATTATAAAAATGCTTTATATCAAGAATCACTAGCTATAAGAAATAATTAAAATGCCTACAACTATTGATACAAAAAAATTAAATGAAATTATCACACTTGCTAAGTGGTTAATCTCTATTCCTAGTATTTCTACTACTAAAGGTGAAAGTATAATTACTAATGCCATTTATAATGGTATTTGTGATTTTAACTATTTTAAAAAAAATACTGATAAGTTATTTTTAATTTCACATGAAGATCAAATAAATTCTTCAATTATTGCTTTAGTCAAAGCAGCTAAACCTACAGCTGATACAACCTTATTATTATGTAATGTTGATACATCATCTGTTGATAATTATGGCTCATTAAAATCCTATGCTTATAAAAGTGATGAGATTTTAAAAAAGTTAATGTCACTTAATATTTCAGATGAACTAAAAAAAATTCTACAAAATGAGCATAATTTATTTGGTTTAGGTGTAGTTGAAAGTAAAGGTGCTGCTGCCACTTTTTTAATGCTTTTAAAGAGCTTTTCGGATAAAACTTTTGAACTAACAACAAATTTAGTTTTTGTCTGCACTACAGGATCTTTAGATAAAAATAAAGGTATTAAAGCCTGCTTACCTTATCTTGATCAAATTGCAGCTAATTTTAAACTTAAATATACTTTAGCCATTAACGCTAAACCATGTCCTATACATGATGACAAATATCATATCTATACAAAAAGTTTAGGTCATATTTGTCCTTGTTTCTATATTATAAGCAAAAATGGTAAAGCGAGTAATCCTTATAAAAACTTTTCTTCAAGCTTATTAGCTGCTAAACTAATTGAAAAACTTGAGCTTAACCCACAAATTACTAAAGATATTTCTAGCTACTGCTCAAGCTTAAGTCTAAACAAGTTCTATACCAAAAATACTAGACTTGCTATGAGCGATATCTTATTAAAATTTAAATTAGATTTTTTCAATTTAGATCCAAATCAGCTAATAGTTGAGCTTAAAAAATGTTGTGTTGAAACTTTTGAGAATATTGCTAGCACATTAGATGATAGAGAAGCTTTGTATTGTCAATATACTAAAAGTAATTTTAGTCTAGATTTAATTGAAGCAGAAGTTATCACCTATAAAGAATTAATTACTAAAGCTAAAAGCAAATATCAAGGTAATTTAACCAATGCTATTGAGACTTTAATTTTTAAAGCTCGTCAAGACTTTTTAAATGATGAAGAAATTTTATGCTCTATACTAGATAGATTAATTGAGCTATCCCATATTCAAAGACCTGCTATTATAATTTTCTTATCAGATGATTATTGTCCTCAACAAAACTTCTTTGAATCTATACCTGATGAGCGTGAAAGCATTATGCATATACACGCTATAGTAGATAAATTAAATAGTATAAATGACTATCAAATAGTTATCGAGCAAGAAGCCTATCATTCTCAAGATATTTCTTTTCTACGTCCAACTGCAGCAGATTGTGCTGTAGAAGCTTTATCTAAGCAATGCCCAATTAACTTTGATCCTTTTTATAATTTAAATGTTCCAACGATTACACTAGGTGTAAATGGTTATGATATACATTTACCATCAGAACGTATCTTAGATACAATGCTAATTCATATGCTAAATTTTGTAGAGCATTTACTTAAAAATGATATTGATACAAGTACACAAACAAAAGATAGTATCAAAGAAAATTCTGCTATTGCTAAGGCTAGTAGCCTAGCTAAAAATTTCTTTAATTTTGCTAAAAATAAAAAAGATACAAAAGATCTTGATGTTAGTGATAATATTGCTAAAGATGACAATAAGCTCAAAATAAATGAGCAAGAAAGTAAACAAGCTCCTAAACAAGAAATTAAAGAGTCAAAGCCAACAATTGATACTACTAAAACAAAGCAAGAAGATACAGATATTGCTAAAACTGTCGATGCTATTAATACTGCTGCAAATAACAGCAAGATTGAAAATAATGCAAATGATAGTGCACATACAAAAGATACACATACTGATAATGTGAATAAAACTATTGTTCAAGATAATATCAAAGAACTAAAAACAGATCTTAATACAAATAAAACACCAATAAACTCTACAAATAAAGTATCTACAAATAAAGTATCTACTAATACAACTAACTATAACAACAGCACTAATATTAGTGTGGCTTCAAATAACACTAACAGTAATATTAATCATACTAATAATGATTTGATAAAAAATACTAAGATATCAAAAACAGATAATTTAGATAAAAAGAATATAAACAGAAGCAAAAGTAGTACTAAAACAAGTAAAAAAACATCATTAGATAAAAAGTTATAAAAATCAAACAGAGGGTGAGAAAACTTTAAGTCTCATCCTCAGTACATTTGTCTACTTTAAATAGCTAGTTTTAATATATTAGCAACATTACTCAAACTAATTCCAACTTTATTACAAATCAATCTTTGCTTATAAACTAACATATATGGTTATAGGAGTTAAATAAACTAATAATAGATTCTATTTTTTGTTAGTAAGTTTAATAATATTATGTAATAATCATAATAATGTAATATTACTATTAAATTATCTATAGATATTTATACCCAAGTTATCTAATTTCTATAAGTAGACATAATAGCCAACATAGCCTCAACACTTAAAGTATCAGTAATAATATACTTACTATCTACAACATTATTAGCTAAATAGGCTTTAAGATCATTTAAAATATTAATAGTATCAGCCCCACTACCATCAATATCAATAAAACCTAAAGGTAGCTCAAATTTATGATAAAAATTACGTATGGACTTAACAGTATTAGCAGCAATTAAACTCTCATCTTCACCAAAGACTGTTATGTTAAAAACATTTTGAGCTAAACGAAATAAACGCTGTTTACATTTAATAGCCATAAATTCCAAATATGCAGGTACTATAATTGCATAAGCAATACCATCTGATACATTATAATAAGTGCTTATAATTAAAGCCAAAATATTAATACTAGGATCATAATCACGCCCTGCACTATTCACATCACTATGTGCTAAGGTACCTGCCCACATCAAATTAGCTCTAGCCTCATAATCCTCAAAATCATCTTTTAAACGTAATGCCATATGAATACAAGTACTTAAAATAGACTCACTAACACTATCTACAATTTGACAATTGTCAGTTGGAGTTAAATAGTAAGACATAATTTGAGCTATAATTTGCGATACGCTTAAACCTATTTGTAGTAAGCCATCCTTATAACAAAACTCAGGATTTAATACACTTAAAATAGGTATTAATAAATTACTGTTAGTTTCATATTTTAATAACTTACTCCCTTCATTGTATGTAATAAAAGCTTTTGCACCATTTTCTCCTCCAGTACCAGAGGTTGTTAAAATAGTTGCTATAGGCAGAGCTTTTAAAATCTTATCCATGCCTAAAAATAAATTAATAACACTACTATCATAAAAAAATCCTGCAGCAATCGCTTTTGCTCTATTAACTACAGCATTATCACCAATAGCTAAAATAAAATCTATTCTCTGTCTTTTACAAAGGACCACACCCTCTTCAATAGCTGCAAGACCTGGATTTACATCTGCAGTATAAAAATCAATATAAAATATACCTGATCTATCTAAAGATTTTTTAACTCGATCTAATAAAGTTTGATAAATTAATGTGCTATTACCATAATGAATTAAAACACGTTTGCCCATATGCTGTTTAATTAGCATACCTACATGTTGATCACTGTCTCGCCCAAAAACTATATGAACCTTTCTTATACACTCAAAATTATTCATAGATCTTTTCCATTTTCTAACATAAATGCTAAAACTAGCTTAGGCTTGATTTACATTAAATTTGCTATAGCAACTATAGCACTTTTTATCAATATACTCATTCAAGTATATTATAGTGTATTTAGTTTTTTATTATAAATTTTATTTTTATATGATGTTAATAGTACTTTTTAAAGTATGACTACAATTTTAGAACATCTATAAAAAATTTATTTTAAATAAAGTATTCTTAATAAATATACTATAGACCTATCTTCCTTTATTTATTGATTATAGAAACATCTTTTAAGTAGCTACATACTTTTATCAAAACTATCAATTATCCTAATTTTCTAAACTTTTAGATATGCTTTGAACATAAAGAAAATATCAGTAAAAATTTATTAAATATCAATTTATTAATATCTTAAAAGACTACTTTATATTATGCTTGTAAAAATAACTTAATCAAGACATTAAAATGTGCTAACATACACGATCCTATGTAGCTATCGTTGCAGCAAGATGTCTAAATTGCTTATAGCAATTGAAACTTTTACTATAACTTAGCATTACACAGATCTAAGCTTAACTTAAATTTAGCTAAGCTTGTAATTTATTAGCCTTACCCTATCGACTTTGTTGATAGATTTAGGAGAGATTAAATACAGTGGAAAAAACTCCTTTAAACACAGCAAAAGGTACTGACAAAACTATTAACAAAGTACAGCACCGCCCTGGTGACTTACCTGGTCAAAAACCTTCACCTGCTGAGCAAAATAGAAGACCTATTTTAGAGATTAAAAAGCTCAATAAAACTTTTGAGACTTTTAAAGCTGTTGATGATGTTGATTTGACTTTATATGAAGGTGAAATTTTTGCACTTTTAGGCTCATCAGGTTGTGGTAAATCCACTTTATTACGAATGCTTGCTGGTTTTGAAAAACCAAGTTCTGGAAGTATTTTACTAGATGGTAAGGAAATAATTGGTGTACCACCATATAAAAGACCAGTTAACATGATGTTTCAGTCTTATGCACTATTCCCTTATATGACTGTAAAACAAAATATAGCTTTTGGACTTAAACAAGATAAAATCCCAAAAGCAGAACTTGAAGAAAGAGTTGAGAAAATGCTTAAACTTGTACATATGGAAAATTATGTAGATCGTAAGCCATATCAACTCTCAGGTGGTCAAAAACAACGTGTGGCTTTAGCAAGATCACTTGCTAAAGAACCTCGTGTATTGTTACTAGATGAGCCTATGGGTGCTTTGGATAAAAAATTACGTGAACAAATGCGCCTTGAGTTAGTAGATATCATTAATGCAGTAGGTGTAACATGCCTAATGGTAACTCACGATCAAGAAGAAGCTATGACTATGGCAGATAGAATAGCTATTATGGATAGAGGTGAGTTTATACAAATAGGTGGTCCTCGTGAAATCTATGAGAATCCAAATTGTAGATTTTGTGCTGAATTTATTGGTTCTGTCAATATTTTTGATTGCACTTTATTATCCTCTAATAAACAGCACTCTTTAATTAAAGCTAATGATTTTAATAATAATATTGAGCTTGAGCATGATATAGATCTTGCTGATGGAATGCCTCTAACTATAGCTATTAGACCAGAAAAAATCTATATTTCAAAAGAAGACCCTCAGCAAGATACTAATATCTGTGAAGGTGTTGTAGAAAATATTGCATATTTAGGAGATATTTCTATTTACTATGTCAGATTATTATCTGGTAGATTAATTAGTGCTACTTTGCCTAATGTAGATAGATTTAAACAAGGTTTGCCAACTTGGGATGATAAAGTCTACCTAAGCTGGGATCCTGAGTCTTGTATTGCTCTTACCATTTAGTTATAAAGGAAATCTTGTTATGTCCATGGGATTTTCGGCTAATATGAGTTTTATTAGACGTGCCTTTAGAAAATCAAAACCAAAGGTGATAAGTGTGAGTACCCATCAAAATACTTGGCGTGACTATGCACTAATTTTAGTGCCATATCTATGGATGATTTTATTCTTTTTGTTACCGTTTTTGATTATTTTTAAAATTTCATTATCTGTAACACAAATTGCTATTCCACCTTATTCGCCAATAGTTACCTTTGAAGAAGGTGCTATGCAAATTATTTTGCATCTTGAAAATTACACCAATATCTTTACAGATCCAGAAGGCACTTATTGGCGCTCATATCTCAAATCTATAGAAGTAGCTTTTTTCTCTACTTTCTTTTGCTTAATTATAGGTTATCCTCTTGCTTGGGCTTTGGCTACCTCAAAGCCTGCTATTAGAAATGTGGTCTTTATGCTTATCATTATGCCAAGCTGGACCTCGTTTGTGGTACGTATTTATGCGTGGATGACTATTATGAAAAAAGATGGTTTGATCAATGATCTACTAATTCATTTTGGTATTATTGATAGTCCAATTACTATGCTGCAAACTGATTTTGCAGTTTATGTAGGCATTGTCTATTGTTATTTACCATACATGGTCTTACCATTATTTTCAGCTTTAATGAAAGTAGACTACTCTTTAATTGAAGCAGCATATGATCTAGGCTGTAAGCCTGTTAAAACATTCTTTACAACCTTAGTCCCTCAAACTAAAAGTGGTATTGTAGCAGGCTCTATGTTAGTCTTTATTCCAGCTTTAGGTGAGTACGTTATACCTGAACTCTTAGGTGGCAAAGGCTCTATTTTAATAGGACGTGTGCTATGGCAAGAGTTCTTTAATAATAGAGATTGGCCTCTAGCTTCAGCTGTAGCAATTACCATGCTACTTATTCTAACTATACCTATTATTTGGTTCTATAAGATTGAAAGAAAAGAGCAGGAAGGTGCTTATGGCAAGTAAAAGCAATATTGCACGTTTTATTATCATTTTACTAGCCTTAGGTTTTCTATATCTACCTATTGCTACTTTAATAGTCTACTCATTTAATGAGTCTAAAATGGTCACCATATGGACTGGTTTTTCTTTTAAATGGTATGTAGCTCTATTTAATAACTCTCAAATTATTCATGCTGTAGGTATCTCTTTGTTAGTTGCATTCTTAACGGCTTGTGCTTCAGTAGTTATAGGTACTTTAGCAGCTTTTGTGCTTGTAAGAGTACGTAAATTTAAAGGTGAATCAGCCTTTGTACTTTTTATGACAGCACCTATGATCTTGCCTGAAGTTATTACAGGTTTAGCACTATTGCTATTGTTTGTAACTTTAGGTGATTTTATTCCCCTATTTTCAGATAGAGGTGTTTTTGCTATTTGGATTGCACATGTAACATTTTGTTCAGCTTACACTACTGTAGTTGTTAGATCACGTTTTCGTGAACTTGATATTTCTATCGAGGAAGCAGCTATGGACTTAGGAGCAGGTCCAATTAAAGTATTTTTTGCTATAATTTTACCTGCTATCATGCCTGCTGAAGTTGCTGCGTTTTTACTATCTTTCACTATGTCTATGGATGATCTAGTAATTACTAGTTTTATAGCAGGTCCTGATTCTACCACATTACCTATGGTAGTATTTTCTAGTGTTAGACGTGGACTCTCTCCTGAAATCAACGCTCTTGCTACTATTATCGTGTTAATAGTATCAATATTTACCTTCTTTGCTTGGTTATCTATGGTTAGAAAACAAAAAAGAATGGCAGCAGATGCCGCAAAAGCTAAAAAAGCTACTAAACTTGAAGAACAGGGTACATTATATAACCATCAATAAAATACCCTTAAACCATTTATATAACTTTATCTAGTTATAAGGCTCTCTCTTTTATAAGAGAGAGCTAGACTTATAGGTGGAATTATGGATATTAATACAATCAACAACAAATACACTAATAACAATAGTGCCAAAATTGATACAAATAATGCAAATACTTACAACAATATACAAGTTGATCAACAACAGCAAAGTGATCAATACCTAAAAAATGATATTATCAATATTAGTGAGGAGGGCTCTACTACACAAACTGATGAACAAGATAAGAGTTTTACCCATAACTATATTGAAGCTAAAAATGCTTATTTAAATAGAAATAATCAAGATAAAGAAGAAATAGAAAAAGCTAATACAGATGAAAACAATGATACTGATATAAAAGGTGAAAAACTTGATAATCAAGAACAACAAGAACTTGATGATTTAAAACAACGTCAAAATGAAGTAGTCACTCACGAAAATCAACATAAAGCTGTAGGTTAAACAAGACAGCTCTCAGACAATAGATCCTGATGTAATTAATAAAAACAAACAATTAGATGCCCAAATTAAGAGCAAAAACTAACAAAACTGCTGTTTGTATGCTATAATACCCCAGTTTAATTTGGTTGTTGCACAATAATTGTGCAAATTTTTACTGGAGATAAAATGGAGCCATACTTTGCAGGTGCTCTTTCAATAGCACCACCTGTGATTGCTGTTGTATTAGCATTAATCACTAAAGAAGTATTCTCTTCTTTAATGATTGGTATTCTTTCTGGAACATTAATTTATTCTATAGGTGTAGGTGCAGATAATACTATTGTATCAACTGTTGAAACTGCCTTTAGTTTAATGGTTACAAAAGTTGATTTTAATATTATAATTTTCTGCTCATTATTAGGCGCTATAGTTTATGTCATCTCTATGGCAGGTGGTTCACGTGCTTATGGGCAATGGGCAACTAAAAAAATTAAAGGTAAAAAAAGCGCACTTTTATCCACTTCTGCTTTAGGTGCTTTTATCTTTATTGATGACTACTTTAACTGTTTGACTGTAGGTACAGTTATGCGCCCAGTTACAGATAAGTATAAAATCTCACGTGCTAAACTTGCCTATATCATAGATTCAACAGCTGCTCCTGTTTGTATTATAGCCCCAATTTCTTCATGGGCTGCAGCTGTAGGCTCCAGTTTAAAGAGTACAGGAGCTTTTGAAAGTGAAATTGAAGCCTTTATGGCAACAATTCCTTGGAATTTTTATGCATTAATTTCTCTTACCTTAGTAATAATTGTAGCTTTAACTAAGTTTGATATAGGTGCTATGCGTAAAGCTGAAATGGCTGCTGCAAAAGGTGATGTTAATGCTGTAACAGAAAATAAACATGAGGATATTGATGTCTGTGCCAATGGTGGCGTACTAGATATGATTATTCCTATTGTAGCTTTAATTATTTTCTCAACCCTTTCACTTTTATATGTAGGTGGTTATTTTGGAAGTGATCCTGCCTATCATAGCCTAGGAGCAGCTTTTGGTAATACATCTGCAGGTCCTGCTTTAGTTATGGGTTCATTTGCAGCTTTAGTAGTAGCCTTTATACAATTTGTGGGTCGTCGTCTTTTAAGCTTAAAACTATTTATGCAAGGTGTATTGCGTGGTGTACAAGCAATGATTCCTGCTAATATGATTTTAGTCTTAGCTTGGACTATTTCTGGAGTATGCCGTGATTTACTACAAACTCCTGAGTTTATTTCGACTTTAGTACAAGATGATGCAGGTTTTGCTGGCAACCTACTTCCTGCTATCATCTTTATCATTGCAAGCTTTTTATCATTCTCAACAGGTACTGCTTGGGGTACATTTGGTATTTTAATTCCAATTGTAGTAATCATTGCCCAAACTATTGATAATACTGGTAATTTGACTGTAATAGCTCTAAGTGCTACTTTAGCAGGTTCTGTGTTTGGTGATCACTGCTCACCTATATCAGATACAACGATCTTATCATCAGCAGGTGCAGGTTGTATACATATTGAGCACGTTTCAACACAATTGCCTTATGCATTGCTTGTAGCATTTTGTGCTCTATGTGGCTATATAGTTGCAGGTTTAACTCAAAATCTATTACTAAGCTTAGCTTCAGGCTTTATTGTTTTATTTATTATCACCTATATAATTAATAAGAAAAATCAAGCTAATAGTACTCTTAGCAAGTAAAAATTTAAATCAGTAAATACTAAAAAGGAGGGAAATTTTCAAATTACCTCCTTTTTACTAATTTATTAGATATAAAAAGTAAAAAACTCAACAACTGTAAAATACTTATAACCTATATTTAACTTATTTTTAGCACTTAATTAAATAAATTTGGTTATAATAAGGTAATTAATATTTTTTTAAAGTATTGTCAGATAAGGAGTACACATGAAAGAATTTTTATTAGGTTTTAGCATAAAAATTAAAATTCTGACAAGTTTTATTAGTGTTTTAATTTTAAGTTTTATTGTAGTTTTAATTGCTTTATTCAGCAATGCCTCTATTTCTGCTGATGCTAAAATTATTAAAGATGTACTCAATGGAGCATATGTTCAATCAGTTGCCACACAAGGTATCCTATCAAAGTTAAATGGTACTATGCTTACTTGGCTTAACCCAGGTGATCCTAGTATCAACAATCAAGAATATTACAATATCTACCTAGATGATGCTAAAAAAACGGTAGATATGGTAAATAAATTCCCTGAAGATTATATTAATAATAATCAATATCGCACAAAAGTTATAGAAATAAAACAAGATACTCTTAAAATAGTTGACTTACTAGAAACTAAAATTGTACCTCTTGCACAAAATAATGAAAAAGCCCAAGCTCTTTTTACCTATATTAACGAATGTACTCCTATTTTTCATAAAATAATTAGTGATTATAAAATTGTAAATAATTATATTTTTGGCTTAGCTAATGATGCAACTAATAATGCTGTAGATAATCAAGGCTCAGTTATCATACTAATTTTAGCCTTTGCTTGTTTAACCTTAGGTCTTGGTTTTGCTTTCTTATTAACTACATATATTACAAGACATCTACGTGCACAAATTGTAGCTTTAGATAAAATAGCCAATGGTGATCTACGTTTTGATTTAAAATACGATAGCGTTAAAGATGAATTCGGTCAATGTTCAAACTCCATTGCTCGAATGATGAAATCTTTAAATAAAAGTATCACTATGACAGTAGTTGAATGTAATAATATTCAAAATACCTTAAGTGATATGAAGAATATCTCAAATACTATTGTATCTCAAACTTCTAAAACAGAAACTCAAGCTCTTACAATTTCACAAGCTTCTAATCAAATGGTTGAATCTACCACTGAGATATCTAAAAACTGTGATGGTGCAACTTTAAGCTCAGAAGAATCAAAAAATATTACTCAACAAGGTTTACGTACTGTACAAAAGACTGTAGCAATGATTCACAAACAAGGAGAACTCACTAAAGATAATGCTAACAAAATTGAAGCATTAGCCAAACAAACAACAGAAATTGGCTCTATTGTAAGCACTATTGATGAAATTGCTAATCAAACAAATTTACTTGCACTAAATGCTGCAATTGAAGCAGCTCGTGCAGGTGAAGCTGGTCGTGGCTTTGCTGTAGTAGCAGATGAGGTTAGAGCTTTAGCTTCTCGCACTTCAAAGTCGACACGTGAAATATCAACTATGGTTACACAAATTCAAGATGAAGTAAATCAAGCTACACAATCTATAGCTCAAAGTGTAACAAGTATGGAAACAGTTGCTGATGAGGCATTAAAACTATCTAGCACCTTAGATGAAATAACTAACAATGTTAATGATGTTAATGCTCAAATAACACATATTGCAAGAGCTACAGAGCAACAAACAACATCTACTGCCTCTATTTCACAAAATATGCAAAATATTTCAAAGGCATCGCAAGATATATCTCAATCAGCTATTAGCACACATGAATCAATTGAAAAAATTAATACTCAATTAAATACACTAAAAGAAGAGTTATCTTTCTTTAAGCTTTAAAAATGAGGCTAATTGGGAAGTAATATCACATCTTCTCTTTACCATATATGGGGATAACATTTTAGTTATCCCTACTATGCTCTCTATCTTTTCAATACAAAAAAGTCCCATTAATAAATACAAAAAGTTATTTTGATAATAATCTTACTCAACTTTCCAACTTAAATAATAGTTAAAAGTTGGACCAAGACTAAGTCCTAAGTGACTTTAGCTACTCTTTAAAT
>CALXNP010000049.1 GCA_944389785.1 uncultured Anaerobiospirillum sp. | reverse complement strand
CATGATTTTTATACAATAGCACGTGAGACCTCCTTTGTGCTTTTTTGGGTTAAAATTCAGTATAGAGAGGTCTCTTTATTTGTACATAATATAAATAGATAAAATTTATTATTTACACCTAAAAAAGTTTTTCCAAGCATATTGAAAAAAAATGCTTCAAAAAAATATAGAATCAAAGCTCTTAATATATTTAAGCCTAATTATAACTAACTGTTTGTATTATATTTTTTATCTAAATTCCTTATAATGTTATAAAAATATAGCTAACTTGTAATTTTTTTATAATCTCTTAAGATCCTGGGTATGATTTTTTATATAAATGTATATATAGTATAAACTTGCACTTTTTATGTTCAAAAATTTTTAACTTATTTGACATTAAAGTTTTTATATGACAGTATCTAATAAACCGTTGAAGCGGAGGTAAAGACAATGATGCCTCTACAGAGAGCCTGTGTTGCTGAGAGTCAGGTGAGAAACAAGTTGTCAAAATGGGCCCGCTGAGGGCGTAGTTAAATGATTTTAGATCAGAGTATGCTACGACGTTTTGCAAGCGTAAATTGCTTTAGGATTATTTATCCTATGTAAGTGCACGGTTAAACCGTGAATCAAGGTGGCACCGCGGATCTATGTGCTTTTATAACAAGTACTAAATTCGTCCTTGATGGAATTGATTATTCTATCAAGGATTATTTTTATATATAGCTTTGATATGAATAATCATATGGGCTTTATATACATAGGTACTGATTTATGAAAGTTTTACCCGCTTTTAATGATGTAAAAAAAATAGCAGCCACTAAAGAATATAAAGTGTTGCCTGTTAGCTGTGAGCTTCTTAGTGATTTTATTACACCTATAGAAGTTGTCAGAATCTTAAAAAATATTTCCACACATTGTTTCTTATTAGAATCAGCACAAGCTCATGAGTCTTGGGGACGCTATACTTTTTTGGGTTTTGATCCAAAACTTGAGATTAGTTGTAAAAATGGTTTAATGCACATAGGCAGTACTAAACTATATACTGATAATCCATCACAATATATAAGGCAGGTACTTAATGATTATAAAAGTCCTCGCTTTGATTATTTACCAACCTTTACAGGCGGTTTAGTAGGTTACTTTGCTTATGATTATTTAAGTTATAAAGAGCCTTGCGTTAAATTTGAAGGTGAAGATAGTGCTAATTTTGCTGATGTTGATTTAATGTTGTTTGATAAAGTTATAGCTTTTGATCACATTGAGCAAAAAATCATCTTAATAGTTAATATGAATTTAGATGATGTGGAGATTAGCTATAACAAAGCTCTTTTAGAATTAGATATATTAGCTACTATCTTAAAAACAGGACAAAAGAAGCAAGAACTTAATGGTAAGCTTGCAGGAGAGATTAAAGCTTTATTTAATCAAGAACAATTTTGTCAGATGGTAACACAAGCAAAGCATCACATACATGAGGGAGATATCTTTCAGATTGTACTCTCTAACATGATAAGTGCACCTTTTGAAGGAAGTTTATTCAATACTTATCGAATGCTTAGAACAATAAACCCTTCACCATATATGTTTTATCTATCAAGTCCACAACTTGAAATTGCAGGTGCTTCACCTGAAACTTTAGTTAAACTTGATAATGGAATATTACATACTTTTCCTTTGGCAGGTACTCGCAAAAGGGGTAAGAATGAGCTTGAAGATAAAATTATTGAAGAGCAATTACTCTTAGATGAAAAAGAGTTAGCAGAGCATAATATGCTAGTTGATCTAGGTAGAAATGATTTAGGTAAGATCAGCAAATTTGGTAGTGTAGAGGTAGAAAAATTACATAATATTGTACGTTTTTCTCATGTAATGCATATAGGTTCAACTGTAAAAGGAGAGATTGCTGCTAATTATGATGCACTAGATGCTATTGAAGCAGTATTACCTGCAGGTACGCTTTCTGGAGCTCCTAAAATTAAAGCATGTCAGTTGATTGCTCAACTTGAGCAAAATAAGCGTGGTATTTATGGTGGAGCTATAGGTTATATTGATTTTGCTGGCAATATGGATACTTGTATTGCTATACGTATTGTTTATAAAAAAGATCATAAGGTTTTTATTAGAAGTGGTGCAGGTATTGTAGCAGATTCAGCTCCATATAAAGAATATGAAGAATGTATCAATAAGGCAAAATCCTCTTTAGAGGCTTTAAATCGAGCACAGGAGTTAGAATAATGATTTTGTTAATAGATAATTATGATAGTTTTTCATTTAATTTATATCAGTTAATTGGTGCTATTAATCCTGATATTAAAGTTATTCGTAATGATGAAATGACAATAGCTCAAATTGAAGCTTTACAGCCAGAGCGTATTATTTTATCTCCAGGACCAGGACGACCTCAAGATGCAGGTATTATTCTTGAGGTTGTAGAAAATTTAGGTAATAAAATTCCAATTTTAGGCGTGTGTTTAGGACATCAGGCTATTTGCCAAGCTTTTGGAGCAACTATAGGCTATGCTAAAGAGCTTATGCATGGTAAGCAATCTAGGGTACATTTAGATTTAAGCTGTCCTTTGTTTTATGAGTGTGATGAGTCTACATTAGTTGCACGTTACCATTCATTAGCAGCTTTACCAAGTACAATGCCATCTTGTTTAAAAGTTACAGCAACAACTATAGATGGTGAGATTATGGCAGTACAGCACAATACTTATCGTATTTATGGTGTGCAATTTCATCCTGAGTCAATTATGACTCCTCAGGGAGCTAAAATGCTGTCTAATTTTATACATAGAGGTTAAATATGATTAAAGAAGCTATTGAAAAAATCGTAAATAAAGAAGATCTAAGCTATGATGAAGCCTATACTGTCATGAATGAAATTATGAGTGGCAATACCACCCCTACACAAAATGCTGCTTTTTTAGCAGCACTAAGTGCTAAAAGTGCAAGACTTGAGACTATTGATGAGATTACAGGCTGTGCTGATGCTATGCGTGAGCATGCTAATAAAGTTCAAACTAATATGGATGTGTTTGAAATAGTGGGTACCGGTGGAGATAATGCTCATAGTTTTAATATCTCAACAACCTCTGCTTTAGTGGCAGCAGCCGGTGGACTTAAAGTTGCAAAACATGGTAATAGAGCAGCTTCATCAAAATGTGGTACAGCAGATTGTCTTGAGGCTTTAGGGGTAAATATTTATCAAGATCCAAAACTTTGTTTAAAGTTATTAGATAAGGTTGGTATGTGTTTCTTCTTTGCTCAGCACTATCATACATCAATGAAACATGTAGGTGCTATACGCAAAGAATTAGGTTTTCGCACTGTTTTTAATATATTGGGACCATTAACTAATCCTGCTATGCCAACTATGCAATTACTTGGTGTTTATGATGAATACTTAGTAGAACCACTTGCTCATGTTTTAGTTAAATTAGGAATTAAAAGAGGTATGGTGGTTTATGGGCAAGATAAATTAGATGAAATTTCACTAAGTGCACCTACCACTATATGTGAAATTAAAGATGGTTGGTATAAAACCTTTACTATTAAACCTGAGGACTTTGGTTTTGCACGTTGTACTAAAGAGGATTTGCAAGGAGGCAGTGCTCAGCAGAATGCTCAAATCACTAAAGAGATCTTACAAGGTGCTAAGGGACATAAACGCAATGCAGTATTATTAAATGCAGGAGCTGCTTTGTATATTGGTAATAAAGCATCAAGTTTAGAAGAGGGTATCAATTTAGCAATGCAGCTTATTGATAATGGTAAAGCTTATGCAACATTAGATAACTTTATTAAAGTAAGCAATCAACATGAGGATTAAGGATGACTATATTAGATGAATTAGCAAATTATGCTAAAGAGCGCACCCTTATAGCTAAACAAAAATTATCAGTACAAAATTTATGCACTTTAGCTTTAAAGCAAGCAAAGGGTAATTTTGAGTTTGAAAAAGCAATTGCTAACAAAGGATTATCTTTTATTTGTGAGTGTAAAAAAGCTTCACCTTCAAAAGGAGTAATTGCTAGTGATTATCCTTATTTGCAAATAGCAAAAGATTATGAAGCAGCGGGAGCTGATTGCATTTCAGTATTAACAGAGCCTAAATGGTTTTTAGGCAGTGATGAGCATTTACAAACTATAGCAAGTAATGTAGCAATACCTTGTATTAGAAAGGATTTTGTAGTTGATGAGTATATGCTATATGAAGCTAAGATGTTAAAAGCTAGTGCAGCTTTGTTAATTTGTGCCATTTTATCAGATGAGCAGCTTAAAGATTATATACAAATTTGTGATGAATTAGGTTTAAGTGCTTTGGTTGAAGCTCATGATGCTAGCGAAATTAACAGAGCCCTAAAGGCTAATGCTCGCTTAATAGGTGTAAACAATCGCAATTTAAAAAACTTTAGTGTAGATACTAGTAACAGTTTAAATTTAAGATCTTTAGTACCTAAAGATATACTCTTTGTTTCAGAAAGTGGTATTAGTAGTGCTGGAGATATAAGCACTTTAAGCAAAATAGGTGTTGATGCCGTGTTAATTGGTGAAACCTTAATGAAAGCTGTAGATAAAAAAGCAAAACTTGCAGAACTTAAGGGGGCACTATGAGTAAAATTAAATTATGTGGTTTAAAAACAATAGCTGATATTCAAGTCGCAAATGAACTCTTAGTGGATTATATAGGTTTTGTTTTTGCTCCTAAAAGTAAGCGTTACATCGATGTAAAACAAGCTGCAACACTTAAACAGAATTTAAATTCTAATATTGCAAGTGTAGGAGTGTTTGTTGATGCTGATGTTGAGCAAATTATTGATCTTTTAAATAATAATATAATTGATTTAGCTCAATTACATGGTAATGAGGATGAAGCTTCTATTGCTTACATTCAAGAACGTACACATAAAAAAGTTATACGCGCTTTTGTAATTAAACAACAAGAAGATGTAATAAAGGCTTTGCATACTAAGGCTGATTATATCTTATTAGACTCAGGTGCAGGCAGTGGTAGTGTTTTTGATTGGGCTTTAATTAAACAAGTTTCAAGACCTTATTTTCTAGCAGGAGGGCTTAATAGTCAAAATGTGAGTTTAGCTATTAAGAGTTTACATCCTTTTGCCATAGATGTTAGTTCAGGTATTGAAACTGATGGTAAGAAAGATAAAGCTAAGATGTTTGAATTTGTGAAAAATGTAAGACAGGAAGATTGAAAATGACAAACATAAAAGGACGCTTTGGTATTCATGGTGGACAGTATATACCAGAAACACTAATGAATGCAGTGATTGAACTAGAAGAAGCTTATAATTTTTATAAAAATGATGTAGCTTTTAATCAAGAGTTAACTCAATTATTTAATGAATATGCAGGAAGACCTTCACGCCTTTACTTTGCAAAAAAGATGACTCAAGATTTAGGTGGAGCTAAGGTCTATTTAAAGCGTGAAGACTTAAATCATACAGGTGCACATAAGATTAATAATGTATTAGGACAAGCTTTACTTGCTAAAAAAATGGGTAAAACTCGCTTAATTGCAGAAACTGGTGCAGGACAACATGGTGTGGCTACAGCAACAGCAGCTGCTTTAATGGGGCTTGATTGTGTAGTTTTTATGGGTGAAGAGGATACCATAAGACAGGCTTTAAATGTTTATCGTATGCGTCTATTAGGTGCTCAAGTTATAGCTGTAAAAAGTGGTACAGCTACACTTAAAGATGCAGTATCTGAAGCTATGCGTGAGTGGACTTCACGTATAAGTGATACACATTATTGTTTAGGTTCAGTAATGGGACCTCATCCTTTTCCTACTATAGTACGAGATTTTCAAGCTGTAATTTCAAAAGAAATAAAAGAGCAAATGTTAGAAAAAGAAGGTAAATTACCTGATGCTGTGATTGCCTGTGTTGGTGGTGGCTCTAATGCTATAGGTAGTTTTTATCATTTTATTGAAGATAAAGATGTAGCCTTAATTGGTTGTGAGGCTGCAGGGCGTGGTATTGATACTTTAGAGACAGCAGCTACTATTGCTACAGGTAAATTAGGTATTTTTCATGGTATGAAATCTTATTTTTGTCAGGATAATGATGGTCAAATTGCACCTGTTTATTCTATTTCTGCAGGTTTAGATTATCCTGGTATTGGGCCTGAGCATGCCTATTTGCATGATATTAAAAGGGCACAATACGTAGCTATTAGTGATGATGAAGCTGTAGATGCTTTTGAGTATTTAGCAAAAACTGAGGGTATTATTCCTGCTATAGAGTCAGCTCATGCTATAGCTTATGCTTTAAAGATAGCACCTAATATGAAAAAAGAGCAAACTATAGTGATAACTTTATCGGGCAGAGGTGATAAGGATTGTGCTGCTATTGCACGTTTTAGAGGAGAGGATTTACATGAGTAGAATAAGTAAAGCATTTAAATCAGGCAAGGCATTTATTGCTTTTATTACTTGTGGTGATCCTGATTTAGAAACTACTTATCAGGCTGTACTAGAGGCTATAGATAATGGCGCCGATTTAATAGAATTAGGTATTCCTTTTTCTGATCCAACAGCAGAAGGTCCTGTTATACAAGCAGCAAGTCTTAGAGCCTTGAAAGCAGGTGTAACTACCGATAAGATTTTTGATCTAGTAGTAAGATTGAGACAAAAAACAGATGTGCCATTAGTCTTTATGACTTATGCTAATAAAGTCTTTTCTTATGGAGCACAATGTTTTATTGAGACTTGTAAGCGTATAGGTATTGATGGTTTAATTTTGCCTGATTTGCCTTTTGAGGAAAAAGAAGAGTTCTTACCTTTGTGTCAAAAATATCATATTGATTTAATTTCTCTAATTGCACCAACCTCAGCAAATAGAATAGCTATGATAGCTAAAGAAGCTAGTGGTTTTATCTATATAGTTTCAAGTCTAGGTGTAACAGGTATTAGAAATGAAATAAAAACAGATCTTAAAGCTATTATTGATGTAGTTAGACAAAATACACAAATTCCATGTGCTATTGGTTTTGGTATTTCAACTCCACAACAAGCTTGCGATATGTCAAAATTGGCTGATGGTGTTATTGTAGGTTCTGCTATTGTAAAAATCCTTGAGCAATATGGTAAGGATGCTCCTGTGCATGTTGGTTCTTATGTAAAACAAATGAAGCTAGCAATGCTTTAGAACTTTATTTAAGGATATAAAAAACTCCTTTAATTTTTAACTTAAAGGAGTTTTAATTCTGTTTTATCAAATAAATTACGTTTTAGGTATTTTTATATATTTATTTTAATTTTAAATAATGTTCATCATCTACACTTTCAAGCCAAACATTAGAAGTTTCACTGCCAGGAACTTCAATAGCTAAGTGACTAAAATAGCTATTTTGTGTAGCGCCATGCCAATGTTTAATATTAGGTGCAATATAGACACTATCACCAGCTTTAAGCTTTATAGCTTCTTTTCCCCATTCTTGATAATAACCTTCTCCTGAAACACAAATCAGAATTTGTCCACCACCATTTGAGGCCTTATGTATATGCCAATTGTTGCGACAGCCAGGCTCAAATGTAACATTATATACACCAACTCCTTGAGTATTAATTGGAGCAAGATAGCTTTGACCTATAAAATATTGAGCATAGGCATCATTTTTTTCACCTATAGGAAAAACCATTGTTTGAGCATGTGCTTGTAAAGCTGCTTGTTTTTCATCAGTTTTGCTATCTAATGCTGCTGTATCTACAGCATTAACTACTGATAGTGCTGTCAATGTTCTTGGAAAACCTAAGTAAGGTGTCATAACTTTTAAAACATCAAGCAGCATATCTTTATTGTTGCCAATTTTTAAGTTAGCTATTGTATGTGCTTGTAATTGACTATTGTGTGCACCTAAAGCTGCAATATAAACAAAGGTTAAAAGTTCACGAGTTTTAAGAGGAAGATCTAATCTAGTGTAAAAATCACCAAAGCAATAAGCAGTTAATAATTCAACATTAATTAATTGCTCATTTTCTTTAGCATTTTTATGCATAGTATCTATAGCTTGACCAAATAGTTGCTTTTGTACTTTTAATCCTTCTGCAAAACGATTAGTACTGTTAACATTAGTTGATGAATTTAGATCTGTATTTATCTTAAGTTCTTGAGCAATAATGTCTAATTGTGTTAAAGCTTTATGGGTATTACTAAGTCCAATATAAGGGGCTCCTTGCATTAGGGCTTCACGTATAGCAAGTAAATTAGTTTTATTTGCTATAGCATCAATTACTGCATCTTTAAATAATTGTTCTGAGTAAATAGTACTAATTGTTGCTATTTTTACTAAATCATATATTTGTCTATTAAGTTTAATATTTTGTTCAATCTGAGTGTTTACTCTTTGAGAGATTTGATTCAAATCATAATCTAAGCTAGCTCCCATAGCATTGCCTCCTGTAAACATACTAAATGCAAATCCTAAACAATATAGGTACTTTAATTTATTGTGCATAATTAATCCTTTATAATAGATTTTTATGAATGTTTATGTTTTTTATTGTAGGCAAGCTAGTTTAGATAAACTAACCTAAAAATACTTAATGCTAACCTAATTCTCTTTAAAATGTAAAAATAAGTGATTTTTTTTAATTTCAGATTATTATAGAAGAAAGACAATTAAACTACTTTATTAGGAGAGCTAATAATGCAGGTATCTTTATTAGATGAGCTTAAGCTTAAAATTTTAGAACGTGTACCAAGTGCTAAAATTATTAAGACCAATATTACAGCTTTAAATTTATATCATATTGCTGATGATGAAGTAATAAAATGTCAATCAGAGCGAAATATACTTTCATTGATAGTTGCAGGAAAAAAACAAACTTCTATTAGCTCCTATTCATACTTGTATCAACAAGGTCAATGTTTGTTTAGTGGTATTGCAGCTCCATCAACTTTTCATGCTGTTAATGCAAGTAGTGAAAATCCTTTTTTGGCAGTTTCCTTAAATGTTGATATAAATAAGCTAATACATGTAGCAGATAATTTAAATAAGGTAGTTTTTTCTAAAAATACTCATAATAATGTTGTATTTGTTTTTAACTCAAATTTTTACATTCAAAACTGTTTTTTGCGTTTAATTAATGTATTAGATGATGACAATATGTGCAGGTATATTGCACCTTTAATTGAAGAAGAGTTGTATTACCATATTTTGTTTTCTCAGTGTGCTGATGAGCTTTTAAATTTAATTACTAAAAGAACAACAACAAATAATATTATAAAAGCTGCTAATTATATTAAAGATAAATACAATGAGAGTTTAAAATTTGATGATGTAGCTAATAGTGTCAATATGTCACCATCGGCTTTTTATAAAAATTTTAAAGAATCTATAGGTGTTAGTCCTTTACAATATCAAAAGCAAATTAGATTAATGGAGGCTAAGAATTTATTTACTATAGGTAAAACTAGTGTATCTCAAGTAGCTTTTGATGTTGGATATAATAGTATTAATCAATTTATTCGTGAATATAAAAGAGAATTTGGATTTACTCCAACAAAGCATATTAATAATTTAGGTAATAAATATATTGACGATATTCATTCACTTTAAGTGTAATTTGTCTATTTAAAATAAAGAGGCAGCAAAGTGAAAGCTATAAATCTTAAACCTAGTAATATTTTTGTGCTTACTCTAGTTAGAACTATATTTTTTGGTTCATTTATAAGTTTAATGTTATTGACTTTTAGCCCTAAGCTCACAGAGACTTTAATTCATGAGATTTTAGGTGTAATTATGGCAGTTACTGTCATTATACATGTACTACAGAATCAATTTTTCTTTAAAAATTTACTAATTATTAATAATATCTATAGCTTATTTAAGAGCTTTATAAGTTTATTGTTATTGATCGATTTTATTATACTGATTATTACAGGTATTTTAATTTCTATATATTTATTTAGTTTTATGCATATAGACTTACCCTATGTTAGACAGTTACATACTTTTAGTGCTTATTTAGCAGTGGTTCTAATTGGTTGTCATATTGGTTTATTTTTTAGTCAATTTTTTAACTTTTTAACAAATAGTTTAGGTAAATATATAAGCCTTTTGATTAAATTATTGTTAGTAGTTTGTGTAATTAACGGTATTAAAGTTTTTATAACAGATCAATATATTGAAAAACTTACATTTAAGCAGAGCTTTTCTTTTTGGGATTATGATGCTTTTGCTTTAATACCTTTAATTAATAACTTATGTGTCATTATTTTATTTGTTTATATATCTTATACAATAACTAGTTGTTTGCTATATATTTTATTTAGAAAATAAGGAGAAATATATGTTAAAAAAACTTATTTTAAGTACAGCTTTTGTACCTTTTTTAGCTTTAGCTTCAATACCAGCTCCAACTACAGTAAGTGTAGATATGCAAAATCTTATTAACTCAAAAAACACCATATGGTCTTTTAAACCCCAAACAAATGAGGAGTGGTTTATGTTTAAAGATATTATGTATGCTAGTGGAGTTAATGCTACAAAAGCTGTATTTGATAATTATGATATTGCTATGCAAGAAACTAGCATTGCTAATGTACCTTGTTATATTTTAAATTCAAATTCAATTAAATCTAATGGTAAAACTTTAATATATATACATGGTGGTGGCTATGTGATTGGTGGGGGTTTATCTGGTCTTACTGAAGCTGCTTATATGGCCGCTTTAAGTGGTTATAAAATTATAGCCATTGATTATAGATTAGCACCTGAATATAAATATCCATATGCTGTTGATGATGTATTTAATGTATATAAAGAATTACTAAAAACTACAAAGGCTTCAGATATTGGTGTATATGGTACTTCAACAGGTGGAGCTTTAACTTTAATTTTAGCTCAAAAAGCAAAAGATAATAATGTACCAATGATGAAAGCTATAGCAGCTTTAACTCCATGGTCTGATATAGATAAGATAGGTGATAGCTATTTAACTAATGAGAATATAGATAATAGCATTGTTAGCTATGAAGGATGGATTAGAAGTGCTGCTGATGCTTATGCTAGTGGTTTTGATCTAAAAGATCCTTACTTATCTCCTGTATATGGTGATACTCAAGGTTTTTGTCCAACTTTACTAGTTTCTGGTACACGTGATTTATTTTTATCTAATACAGTAAGGATGCAGCAAAATCTTATAGAGCATAATGTTGAAAATGAGCTAATTGTATATGAAGGACAATCTCATGCCCAATACTATTTTACTTTTAATTCCAAAGAAACTTTAGCACATTTTAATAATTTAATTAAATTCTTTGATAAACACATGTTACAGTAATAAAGGTGAATTTATGTTCAAAATTATTAAAACCATAGCTATGGCAGCAGGTTTGATATCAGTGTTTAGCTTACAATCTACAGCATACGCAAAAACAGCTGTAGCATATTTTAGTGCAGCTGTTAATGTGATAGATCCTTCATATGGTGTTGATGGTACCACAGGATCAAGTATGCTTTTACCTGGAGATGTTGGTATTGTTGCTGAAAATATAGCAAGTAGGGTACAAGCAGATAAAATAGCTATAAAAGTTGTTGATTTATATGAAAAAAACTATGATGCTGTAGTAAATAGAGGGGGTATTGAAAAAAGAGATCAAACTCATGTGGCTTTAGCTGATGCTTATGATCTGGGTGGATATGATGTTATTTATTTAGGTTATCCTAACTGGTGGTCTGACGTGCCTCGAGCTATTGTAACTTTTATTGAGCAAAATAAGGTTCAACTTGAGGGTAAAACTATAGTTCCATTTGTATCTCATGGAGGCGGTGGGGAAGCTTTAACTACAAATACCATTAAAAAATTACTACCAAGTACAACACATGTGCTTGAGCCCTATGTAGTTTATTATAAAAATGTAAATGACATACAAGAACTTGAACAATGGTTAGATCAAGTTAAGGTACAGCTTCAATCATCAAATAATTAATTTAGATATTTGCTAAGATTAGGCAGTAGATTGTTTTTTGCATTTTTTACTGCCTATTTATTAAATGATAAATTATTTTATAAATACAAAAGTATAAGTATTATATTTTAATATAGTGTTAGAAAATATAGTTTTTTATTTTGAAAGAAAATATAAGTTTGTAAAGTACAACTTTTAATTGTAATAATCAAAGTTATCAAATAAATATATATAGTTAAGATAATATTTTAGTAGACAATATATAGTATAACTTATTGTTAGTAAATAATATAATAGATATATATCATTAATAATAAAGCTCATAAAAAACTTAGATATAAAAAAGTACTTGGAATTAATTTAAATATCAAGTATTTTGCTATTAAGTAATAGAGAGTTTATTAAAAGTAATAAAAGAAATAATGGTTTAGGTTAAGATTACATATTAAACTATAAGTAAAAAGCTTTAATATGTGTATACATTTACAATATGGCAGTAAGCAAATGTTTGGATTAAAAAAACTAGATGATAGTACTTACTATAAATTAGCTGTTGAGAGTTTTGAAAAAGCTCATTACCATAAGGCTTTTAAGTATTTTAAACAAGCCGCCAAGCACAATCATAGTCAAGCTTTGTATGAGCTTGGACAATTTTATTATTTAGGTACATATGGTATTGCTCAAAATTATAAAAGTGCTTTTGATTATTATACTAAAGCTGCAAACTTTGGCTCAATAGCAGCTTTGACACAATTAGCTTGTATGTATAAAGATGGGCATTTTGTTAATGTAGATATTGTTAAGGCTATTGAGCTTTATAAAAAGGCTGCAAAAAATGATGATGTTAATGCAGTGTTTTATTTAGCACAATGTTATCAAAATGGTAATGGGGTAGAGCAAGATTTAAATAGAGCTTATGAATACTATACAGCTATTGCTAAAAATGGACATGCAAAAGCTCAATATGTATTGAGTGATTTATATTTTAATAATAAGGAATATGATCAAGCATATAAATGGTTAAGTCTTGCAGCTATGCAAGATCAAGTTGATGCTATTTTTAGATTAGCTTACTTTTATGAGCATGGTATTGTTGTTAATGTAGATGCTCAAATTGCAATTGAGCTATATGAAAAAGCAAGTAAACTTAAGCGTTATGAAGGCTATTATCAAATTGCTTTAATTTATAAACAAGGAACTATTATTAGTAAAGATTTAAAAGCTGCTATTAATTATTTAGAAAAAGCATCTTCATATAATGTGCTTGAGGCACAACTTACATTAGCTCAGTTATATTTAAGTGACGAGATAAAAAGTGATCCTAAAAAAGCTATAGAGTATTTTAAACAAGCAGCTTTACAAAATAGTAGTGAGGCTTATTACAATCTTGGGCGTTTAGCTGCAAGAGGTATTGGTTTTAATAAGGATTTAAACTTAGCTTTAAGTTATTATGAAAAGGCTGCTTTATATGGTTCAAAACAAGCACAAAATATTATAGATATGCTGCAAGGGTAAGAGATTAATTTTTACATCTAAATTTAGATTGTGATAGTATGTATCGTACTAATAATATATCTTAATTTTTAAGATGTTTTATTATTAAATCAAGCTATAGAATATTTTGAGCAAAAAGACTCAAGTTTAGAATTATTAATTAATAGTATACAAACATCATTTAATCAAAATACAGCTTTAATTATGAATGGTGCTAGCGATAATAATAAAACAAAGCAAATATTAGTAAACTCTCTTGAAGATATAAATAATCCTGTTAGATGTATTTTTGCTGTTGACATGTTAAATGAGGGGTGGGACGTTTTAAATCTTTTTGATATAGTTCGTCTTTATGATACCCGACAAGGAAGTGGTAAAGCAGGTAAAATCGGTGAGTATACTATAAAAGAAGCTCAGCTTATTGGTAGAGGTGCTAGATATTGTCCTTTTGTTGATGGAGATGAGGATTACAAGTATAAAAGAAAATATGATAGTGATACATTATCTAAAAAGCGCATTTTAGAAACTTTGTATTTTTATAGTAAAAATGATTCAAGGTATATATCAGAATTAAAACAAGCATTAATTGCTACAGGTTTACAGCCACCTAAGCCAAAGGTTATAGATTATAAATTAAAGACATCTTTTAAAAATTCAGATTTTTATAAAAATACCTTTATTTTTTCAAATACAAGAGAAATTAAATCACGAAAGAGTGTTGTGAGTTTAGAAGCAAGTATGCTGACTAAGACCTATGTATATAAGACACACTCAAATACAGGTAGTATTATAAGTTTTATGGGCAAAGAGTCTTTAAGTACAATTAAAAATACTTCATATAATCAAAAAATTTTAAAATTTAAAGAAATTAATTTAAATATTTTACTAGGAGCATTAGATTGTTTTGATAGTTTAAACTTTCAAAATTTAAAGGCTAAATATCCTACATTAAATTCAAAAGAAGAATTTTTATGTTCTGATAATTTTTTAGGTAATAATATATTAGAAATTCATTATATAGATACACTTGCTACTAAGGATGTGTTTGAAGCCACAAAATTTGCTCTATCTAATATATCATCTTATATAAATTCAATAAAAACAGAATATAAAGGTTCAAGTAAGTTTAACTTTATTAGATTAGAGGATGCATTAAAAGATAAATCAATCTATTTAGAATCTATAGATCAAAATGGTGGTAGAGGTTGCTCACAGATACAATGTAATAATTTAAAGTATCAGTTAGATCTATCAAAGGAAGATTGGTATGTTTTTAATGATAATTTTGGCACAAGTGAAGAAAAGCTTTTTATTAAATTTTTTAAACAAATTATTGAGCCAAAATTAAAAGCTAAGAATTGTGAGTATTATGTGATAAGAAATGAAAGAGTACCTCAATTTGCTATTTATGCTTTTGATGGAGGTGAAAGATTTGAGCCTGATTTCTTACTTTTTATAAAAAAGACTAATACTACTAATAAAGATGTCATTTATCAAGGTTATGTAGAACCTAAAGGGCAATATCTTTTGTTAAACGATAAATGGAAAGAAGATTTTTTAAAGCAAATACAAGATTACTCAGTACCTTTGGGATTATTTGCAGATAATTATAAAATCTTTGGACTACCTTTCTTTAATGAAGAAGAAAGAAAGTCTGATTTTGAAAAAGCTATTGATGATTTTATAAATACTATTTAATATTGTTTAGTAATGACTATTATTAAATAGTCATTACTAATATTAACTTTTTCTAATTTGTTAACGATAAATCTAAATAATATTTTGCATTTGTAATTGTTTCAAATATAATTTAGCACACATTTGTGCATCATCAGCAGCACGATGATGTTTGCCTAATTCAATATCAAGCTTATTACATAAGTAATCTAGTTTATTTGATTCAAAATTAAAAATTTTTCTAGCTGTTTGTAATGTACAAATCCAATTTATTGTAGGTAGTGTTATGTTATATAAATCTGCACATTTTTCTAAACAGCTTCTATCAAAACTAGCATTATGAGCTACAAAGGTATTGTTTTTTCTAAGATATTTATTTTGAATATTATTCCATATTTCATTAAAGCTAGGGGCATTTTCAGTATCTTCTGGTTTAATGCCATGTACCTTGATATTCCATTCTTGATAATAATTATTTTGAGGTCTTACTAACCAAGAGTTAGTATCAACTATTTTAGCATTCTTAACTACACAAATGCCTACTTCACATATAGAAGATCGCAAAGAGGTTGCAGTTTCAAAATCTATTGCTATAAAATTAGTACTGTATTTTTTCATAATTAGTAATTGTAATGTTAAAGCCTTTAACCATATTTATAATATACATATTTATTATATGTGTTTTGATTGCAAATATTGTCTTAATGTTAGATAAATATATATTCTATAAATAAAAAACCTCAGTAATTATAAGCTAACTGAGGTTTAAGTAAAAGTTCTTTCTTAAACTTAAATAATTATTTTATTACCACTCAAGCTCAACAGCTGGTTTAATTAAACCTTCAGGCTTATTTTTCATTAAAGCTAAAGATTGAGCTACAGTCTCAAAATTGCCTTTTAACCTATGAGTAATTAATGGTTTAACGTTAAGTTTATTAGTTTGTAATAAACGCGTTAGTTTTTCAAGCTCATATCTACCACCAGGTGTTAAACCACCAGTAATAGTTTTGTGCCCCATACCAACATCCCATGCAAGACGAGGAATTGTAATGGTATCGCCAGTACCTAGATAATTTATATTAGAGATAATACCTCCATTAATTAAACACTCACAGGCATCACCTATAGTTTGTACAGTACCTGCTGCAATTAAAATTTTATCTACACCTCGCCCATTAGTAAGCTCATTGATTTGATCTTGAAATTTACCTTTTTTAAAGTTTACAAAATGAGTTGCACCATAGTGTTTATGAGCAACTTCATATCTAAAATCAATACAATCCACAGCATAAATTTCACTTGCTCCCATTAAATTAGCACCAGCACAAGCCATAAGACCAACAGGACCTAAGCCAATAACAGCTACTGTTTCACCAATTTTAATGTCAGCAGATTCTGCACAATGGAAACCTGTAGTAACCATATCACAAAGCATAACAGCATCAACAGGATCAACATTATTAGGTAAAAGTGCTAGATTGCCATCAGCATCATTGACATGGAATTTTTCAGCAAAAACACCATCTTTAAAATTGGAGAATTTCCATCCAGAAAGAGGGCCTCCACTATGTTGAGCAAAACCTCTTTGAGCATTAATTGAGTTCCAATCGGGAGTAATAGCAGGTACAATAACTTTATCTCCTACTTTAAAGTCATAAACATGCTCACCAACTTCTATTATCTCACCTACTGCTTCATGACCTAAGAACATATTTTTTCTATCACCAATACCACCTTCATAGCAAGTATGGAGATCAGAGGTACAAGTAGCAACAGCAATTGGTTTAACGATAGCATCTAAAGGACCACATTCAAGCCTTTTACCTGTAGTTACTTCTTCTAGGTAGTCTTTCTCAATTACACCTACAGAACCGATACCAAGCATTGCAAAACCTTTAATAGCCATGGTTTTTCTCCTTATGTTATGTTTGATGTCTAACCTAAACATAACCTAGTACATTAGTAGTTGTTATAAAAGTCTAAGTTTAGTTTAAGTTGTTGTCACTATAACACATATACAATGTATATTTATGATCATTTTTATTTACTAAGTATTTTTATCTAAAAATTTTATAATATTTTATATTAAAAATATATATTATATGTAATATCAATATGATATATATATACTGATATAAATAAATATCTATGAGTACGGCAAACCGATGAAGCGTGTTAGATCACACTTTTGATTTGCATGATACCTATAAATTAGGGTAAGTTGACAGCTTTTGCATTTTTTCTTTATAACTGTAAGAAATTTAGCATAAATTTAGTGAAATTTAATGATATTTATCATGTACATGAGTTTAAGAAAAAATTAATTAATTTTCAAAAAGCTAACAATATTTTCTTTATTTTGTGCCATA
>CALXNP010000048.1 GCA_944389785.1 uncultured Anaerobiospirillum sp. | reverse complement strand
AGGAGGTCGCGGGTTCGAGCCCCGTCCGTTCCGCCAATCTTTATAGAAATGCTCTGCTATGCAGGGCTTTTTTTGTATATAAATTTTAACTAATCAATAAATTAACTAATCAAATAATTTCTCATACCAAAAAAGACGCATTATTTTGCGTCTTTTTCTTTGTAAATTATGAAATACAAAACTATAAAATACGTCTAATCCAACCTTCTGGAGCCTCAATTGTGCCATGCTGTATACCAACTAAGGTATCGTATAATTGTTTTAGAACAGGACCCATTTGAGTTTGACAATCATCAAAGATGATTTCGTGATTGCCATTAACAACTTTAGCAACAGGAGCGATTACAGCTGCAGTACCACAAAGACCACATTCTTTAAAGTCACCAAGTTCAGCTAAAGTAATACGACGACAAGTAACTTTTAAACCTAAGTAGCGCTCTGCTACGTCTACAAGGCTGCGTCTTGTAATTGATGGTAAGATAGAGTCTGACATTGGAGTAACAATTTCATTATCTTGAGTTACAAATAAGAAATTAGCACCACCTGTTTCTTCTACAAAGGTTCTAGTAGCAGGATCTAAGAATAAATTCTCATCAAAGCCATTTTTGTGAGCCTTCATGTAAGCATGTAAACTCATTGCATAGTTTAGACCAGCTTTAATATTACCTGTACCACGAGGAGCTGCTCTGTCATAATCACTAACACAAAGTTTTAAAGGCTTAATACCACCTGAAAAATATGGACCTACAGGAGTAGTTAAAATTCTAAATTGATATTCATCAGCAGGTTTTACACCAATAACATTACCAGTTGCAAACATAAATGGTCTAATATATAAACTAGCACCACTATCATGAGGTGGTACATAAGAAGCATTAGCCTTAACTACAGCATCAATTGCTTCTAAAAATTTCTCTTTTGGAAATTCTGGCATTTGTAAAGCATGAGCAGAGTTCATCATTCTTGTAGCATTTAGATCTGGTCTAAATGTTACAATATGACCATCTTTTGTTTCATAAGCTTTAAGTCCTTCAAATACTTCTTGACAATAGTGTAGAATACCAGCGCACTCACTTAAATTGATGCTGTGTTCGCTTGTAAGTCCACCTTCTTCCCAAGCACCATTTTTATAATTACATACATATGACTTATCTGTTTTAGTATATGCAAAGCCTAACTTTGACCAATCTAGTGGCTTTTTTTCAATAGTAGACATAATTTACTCACTTTTTAATATTATGAGCATTTGCTCGTTACCAAACTAATCATACATCATATATGATAGAGATATTGTTTAATTATATATATAATGTGCGTAATGTTGTAATTTAAAGTAAAAAACATTAGGCAGCTTAACATTTTAGTGCATAAAGTTATATAAAAGATTGTTTTTGCACTTATATATTTTAAGTTATAGATCTAAATAAAAAATAATTTAAGCAAGATCACTTAAAATACCATCATCAATAAAGCATTTGACTACAATATGATGATTATTACCTTCTTGATTTAAATTAAGTACTAAATTTTTAATACTAGCATCTTGAGTAATCAATAAAATGTTACTATCTTTTAGTTTTTCTTTACAAATCTTTATTTCATCACATTCATTTTTATTGATGGAGACTATATTTAAAGTTTCAATAAAATTAGCATTTTGCATATACTGTAAGGCTTTAAAAGCTAGTCTTAAGAAATTGCCTACAGTATTATTGTTTTTAACTTCATCTTCAAAAGTACGAAGTGAGGATTGCGCTATACATAACTTTTTATTATTGCTAACTAAAAAAGGAGCAGCTTTCATATAAAATGTTGTAGTACAGTCTAGCATTAAAGCAGTCTTTTCTATGATTATAGTATAGTTTTCAAAATATGATTCAATTGATGATGTTACATCCTCATATAAAGCCATTATTTATTTACCTCATAAAATCTTGTCATTATTATCATAGTGTTAATTTTATAGTTTAAAACTAAAACTATATAGGCAAGTTTATATTCACCAAAATAAGACAAATAAGCTATAGAAGTATAGCTATAATTGTAAAACATAATACTATGTATACAGATCTTAATCTAGACTTATATAGCTGTCTATAGTAAAAAGTTTAAAATAGGCATTTAACTGTTTGAGGAAAGGTATTAAAAATTTTTAGATGAGTTTTGTGTATAAATAAAACCATAGCCTAAGCTATAGTTTTATTTAAAGTTTTAAAGTTTTAAAGTTTAAAGATCTTTGCTAACATCATAGCCAAACCATTGCTTTGAAATACGCTCAAATTCACCTGATTCTTGTACTAGTTTTAAGCCTCTGTTTAATTGCTCTAGCATTTCTTTATTGCCTTTGCTTACAGCCATACCATAGTACTCATATTCATCTTTTTCTATGTTTATAGAAACGATATCTTTTGGTTTTGATTTATTTAAAAAGAAATCATTTACAGGAGTATCATTAATAGCTGCTATACAACCATTATTTTGTAACTCAAGATAAGTCTCAGGAGGTGAATTGAATTGTTTAATTTTTGCTTTATTTAAAGTTTTTTCTACAAAAAGTGCACCAGATGTTCCAATTTGTACACAAAGCTCTTGACCATTTAATTTATCATAATTATCAAATTTTTTAGCATTATCCTTGCTAATTAAATAAGTAAGACCACATCTATAATAAGGATCACTAAAGTCTACACGCATAGCACGCTCTGGAGTAATGGTAAATCCTGAGATAATTACATCAATACTATTTGTTAAAATAGTAGGGATTAGACCATCAAAAGGATAAGCTTGAATTTGTACGTCCTTATAGCCTAAAGCTTTACCTATTGCTCTGATTAAATCAAGGTCAAAACCCACAAGATTACCATTTTCATCAGTATAGGTAAATGGAGCAAATGCAGCCTCACATCCAACTTTTAATACTTTATCACTATTGTCTGTTTGAGCAAAACTTGCAGAGCTAAAAGCAAAACAAGTAATGATAGCTAGGGCAAATTTTTTTATAGCACTTAGCATTTAAAATAACTCCTATAAATAAAAAAGCTAATAATTCCTATTTTAAATGGATTTTAAATAAAAACCCAAAAAAAGCTAAATTTTAATCAATCTTTTTATTTTTGCTCCAAATTGGTATTTTAAGCCTTATCTTCTTGCTCTAATAAAGACTGTGTAGGCTTAGTAATTTCAATACCTTCTTGTGCATCTAGGGCTTTTGGTGCTTGATTTGTAAATTTCTCAATACGAGTAATTAAATTTCCTCTACCAAGATAGAGTCGAGAGCCTAAATCACCTATAGCCTTGTTTAAAGCAGATTCCTTCTTTAAAATATCCTCATAGCTTGTTTTTATACTTAAAGCTTTGCTATAGATATTAGCAGCATCAGATGCTAAGGCTTTTAATCTTTCAGATTGTGAAGATAATAACCAAAGATTAGCTACGGTTTTTAAAGTAGGTACTAAGCTTATAGGAGATACTAAATATACTCCTTTAGTACTAGCATAAGCATAGAGTTTATAATCATAGCGTAATACTAGATTTAGAGCTTCATCTATTGGCATAAACATAAAAACAAAGTTAGGGCTATTATATTCTTTATAGTTTTCATATTGACGTTTGGCTAGTTCATCAATATGTTTTTTGACTGATTTTAGATGTTCACTTAAAGCTTTTTGTTTAATTTTATCATCATTGCTGTTAACGTAGTCACAAAAAGCTGTTAGTGAACATTTTGCATCAATTAATAAACAATGTTTTTGTGGTAAATATACAATAGCATCAATGCGTCCAAATTCATCATTACTATGATCACCACTTACTTCTCTTTTATAGTGTTCACCTTTAATTAAACCACAATTGTCTAACACTAGTTCTAATTGATGTTCACCCCACAGACCTTGAGATTTACCACCAGATTTTAAAGCATTAGTTAAATCGCTAGCCTGTTTAGACAATAACTCTTGAGTTTCAAAAAGTTTTTTAAGATCTGAGGCTAGTTGTCCTGCTTGCTCAGAAGATAATTTTTGATTTTGTAAAACAAATTCTTTAAAAGTATTTAGTTCTTTAGCTATAGGACTTACTATGTTCTTAATTTTGTCTTCAGAAAAGCTGCTAAATTGCTCTTGACGTTTAGTTAAAATTTGTTCTGATAATGTAGTAAGGCGACTTTCAAGTTCCTTATTACTTAAATCATGATATTTTTTAGCTTCCTCAAGTAAATTGTATTGATGTTCAAGTTTAGCCTTAAGCTCAACATTTTGTTGTAAGAGTTCTTGCTTATTATTAACTAGTGTTTCTATTTGTTGTTGTGAATTATTAAGATTGCTTTTTAAATCATTTAATTGTGTTTGCAAATTAGTGATAGTACTTTGTGCAATAATTAGATTTTGTTTATTTTCTTCATAAGTACTCATATGATCATTAAGTTTAGTTTGAGCTAATCTAGCTTGTTCTTGATAGATAAAGCTATCTTTTTTTACATTTTTATAAAGTACATAGAAAAATCCCATAAAAATTACTAGTACTAATAAAAATATGATTAAAATCATAAAAACGTTATTAAAATCCATTTTTATTTCCTTAAAGTATAAAATTTAATTAAATCTTTTATTATAACTAGAAAAAGAATATAAAAAAATTTAGAAATATAATAAAAAAATAAATAAAAACAAATAGTTAATTTTTTAGTAAAGTGTGGATTAGGAGTAGTAAAAAAATTATATCTAAGTCATTACTAATTTTTAATAGGTACTATATACACATAGCATCAAACAAGGTAAGTATAAGGAGAACAAGCTATGAAAACAATAGATAAAAATATGATTATTGTAGCTCTTAGTTCTAATAGTACAGTATATATTGCAAATTATATGAATAATGCTTATGCTAACAGAGGCAAAAATCATGATTTTAATGCGGATTACCCACACAATATGGAAGCAGAGTTTATCATAGATAACATATGGTAAATGAAACAAGTTTTAATAATGCTAATTAATAATGATAGTATTTGAGTTAGTTTAAATATGGAGATATTGATTATGAATACTTTACAAAAAGTTACCTCAGCTGCAGCTTTAGTTTCAGCTTTAGTACTTACTAGTACAGCTATAGCTGCACCAGGTATGGGGCCAGGTCCTAATCCTCAATATGCAGCCAATGGTTATGCTTGTCCTTATTATGATGGCAGACATCACAAAGGACATAGAGGTATGGGTTATGGTATGGGGGGCTATTATCTTCAAGAATTAGCAATGCAATATCCAGAATATGCTCAAGATGTAAAAAATATTTTGGATTTACAAGATAGTGTTGCTACTCAAAAACGTGTGGTACGTGCTTTAGAGCAAGCTGCTGAGCCAGATATTAAGGATATTACTAAGCAATCAAATATCTTAAATAGCTTACAAAGACAATTACAAGGAGCTCATATGACTTTAAGAGCAAAGCTTGTAGAAGCTAATCTTTTACCTCAAGCTCCTATTGGTGTTGGTCCAGCACCAGGATTCGGACCAGGTCCAGGTCCTAAGGGAGTAGGTCCAGCACCAGGATTTGGACCAGGTCCTCAAGCACCACTTCCACGTTAAATTAAAGCTTAATAACAATAGATAAGCTAAGAGTAAAAATTAAGGTTTAGATATAACAAAGTATCTA
This sequence comes from uncultured Anaerobiospirillum sp., assembly GCA_944389785.1. Classification (GTDB taxonomy): domain Bacteria; phylum Pseudomonadota; class Gammaproteobacteria; order Enterobacterales; family Succinivibrionaceae; genus CALXNP01. Next base: position 12,214 of record CALXNP010000048.1, on the reverse strand, counting down.
AACCTTATTATATGGTCTTATTTTTATTAGATAGTTTACAAGTGTTAATGAATATTATAAATTGAATGTATTAGTAGATATTTGTATAAGTTTTTGGAGGCTTTATGTTAAAGCATATTATAGCAATAACTAGCTTATGCTGTATGACTGTCAGTACTGTAGCAGTAGCTGAAGTTTACTATTACAAAGATAAAGGTAAACCTTATTATGCGGTACCTAATAATAGGTCAGCCTCTAATTACAATAATATTGATCCTAATTACGCTTATCCGCCACCTAATTATAATAACGTTGATCCTAATTATGCATATCCACCTCCACCTAATTATAATGGAGATATAGTGGATCCTGGTTTTACTCATCCTTATCCATATCCACCATATCCACCATATCCGCCAGCAGCTTATCCACCACCAGCACCACCTGTACCGCCACCTGTAACGGAGAATCATTTTCATGTTTATCCTCCGTATGATAATTACAATCAGCCAAATTATGGTAATAGTTATAGACAATATTCTTATGAGATCTATACTAAAGAGGGTAGAGCAGAGTTAGTACGTGATTATCCTCAATATCGTAATGCTGTGAATCGTATTGAGTCCTTTGAGTTAAGATTAAAAACAGAGCAAGATAGACTTAGAAATTTAAAAAAGTCTAATAGCTCTCAAGAGCGCATTAGCAATCAAAAGCAAAAGGTAGAGGAAATAAAAAGACAAATTAATAGTGAGTATATGTCTTTAGAGCGTGAGTTACAAAGGTATGGTTTATTAAGACCTAGACCATATTAAAGATAAACAAAAAAGATCTTATTATTATCAATAAGATCTTTTCTGTATAGGAGGATGTTTAATTTGTTATATTAAATTTTTTATTAAGCCATTACTAAGATATTAATAGCTGGTAGCTTAGTAAAAAAATTAAATAATTTTCTATTTAAAGCTTTCATAAATAAAATTCTTATCTTTGTAAATTACAATCGATATGTGTAATATATCACTAATGTGATCTATGTCAACAAAATTTTTATATAAAAAATGTGATCTATATCGTATCTATATGAAAAATAAGTAAATATTTTTTGATTTATTTCACAAAAATTAAGACATATATATACTGATTATCAAAAAAAGTGGGATAATTAAAAAATGTTTCTTATATTTTAATCTCCACCTTAAATTTTTAATTTAGGTAGAGATTATTATTAAGTATTACACTATCATAAATAGTTCATTATGCACTACTTAGCTTTATTGTTCTCAATTTCATTTAAATAATTAAAAATTTCTATTTGAGCACGTGTAGCTTTAGTATTTTTATCATATGGCACATAATGATTACTTTGAGAATCATTTAGAATTCTTGATTTTTGATTATCATTTGATTGTATATCAAAGATTTTAATGATACGCTCCTTTAATACAGGATCTAAGATACGTGTACCAACCTCAATACGATAATCAAGATTTCTAGTCATAAGATCAGCTGATGAAATATATACATCTTCATTATGATTATTGCAAAAAATCATAACACGAGGGTGCTCTAAGAATCTATCTAAGATAGAAGTAGCATATATGTTCTCAGATAAACCTTCAACACCTGCTTTAAGTGAACACATACCTCTAACAATTAATCTAACCTTTACACCAACTTCACTTGCACGATATAGTCTTTCAATAATAGGTGTATCTACAAGATTATTTACTTTTATATGTATATAAGCTTCTTTATTAGCTTTAGCATTTTCAATCTCTCTATCAATTAGAGCATATATATTCTTACGAGCATTAATTGGTGAAACTAATAAATGTTTAAAGCTATGTCTTGCATAAGGATACTCAATACAGTCAAAGACGCTATCTACTTCTTTTGTAATTTCTTTATTAACTGTAAATAAAGCAAAATCGGTATAAATTTTGGCAGTCTTTTCATTAAAGTTACCAGTACCAATATGAGCATAACGAACTAATTCGTCACCTTCTTTTCTAGTGATTAAACATAATTTAGAGTGTATTTTTAAGGTTCTTGTACCAAATAGAACTTTAACACCATTTTCTGTTAAGCGTGAAGCCCATTTAATATTGTTAGCTTCATCAAATCTAGCTTTAAGTTCTACAACTACACATACAGATTTACCATTGTTAGCAGCATCAATCAAAGAATCAATAACACGTGAGTGCTGAGCTACACGATAGATATTGATTTTAATGGATGTAACTTTTGGGTCGTAAGAAGCAACTCGTAGAAATTCTGTAAAATAGCTAAATGAATAATAAGGATAGTAAAGTAAAATATCTTGTTTAGCTATAGCTTCAAAAGGATTTTTAGCCTGATCAAAATCATAACTTCTAACTAATGGCAGTGTTGGATTTTCAAAAGCATCATTACCTAAAGAAGGGAATGATAAAAAGTCTTTGAAGTTATGGTATCTATTACCTGGCATTAAAGAATCAATTTCTGTCATCTTTAGTTTTGATGCAATAAAGGCAACCATATCCTCAGGCATGTCTTTATCATAAGCAAAACGTACAGGCATAGCATTTAATCTTTGTTTTAAAGATTCAGACATACTTTCAAGGACACTTTTATCTACATTACCTTGAAGGTCATATTCAGCATCTCTATTCATTTTAATAGAGTAAGCTTCAATATGATCATATTCAAATAGGCCTGCAAAGATATCATCAAGACCAATACGCAGTACATCATCTAGAAACATTAAAGTAATTTTACCATCATCTGATGGGGTACGAATAAAACGAGGAATGATATCAGATGGTATTTCAATTAGAGCATGACATTTAGTCTTACCAGTCATTCTAACTAGTAAATAGGTATATTGATCTTTTAAAAATGATACAAGATCAATTTGCTCATTGATGATAACAGGATTAACGTACTGCAGTACATGATGTTTAAAATATTTTCTTAAATAATCTCTTTGCTCTGCTGTAGCTTCAACCTCATTTTTAAGCTCAATATGATTTTCTTTTAGCTCTTGTTTTAATTGTAAAAAAATATTATTTAAAATTTTTTGGTAAGATGAAGCTGTTTTTTGTACTAAGCGCAATAAGACAGCTGGATCAGAATTTAGATCTTTATTGCTTTTGATAATAGCCTGACGTTTTAAGTCAGCGACACGAACTTTAAAAAACTCATCTTGATTGCTAGAGTAAATGCCTAAAAATCTTATACGCTCAATTAAAGGCACACTAGGATCAGAAGCCTCTTGCAAAACACGAGCATTAAATGAGAGCCAAGATAGCTCTTTTGGCATATATCTTTTGTCCATGAACATACCTATTAAATATTAATTATTATGATTGGTTACGACTTCTTAATTATAAGTTCTTTTTTAAAAAAGATCTGTAAACTAAACAAAAAAATTAGCATCTATGCTTTTATTAATAGATTAGATGCAAATTTTAGGTAAAAATTTACAATATTTGATAAGTAAGTTTAAAAAAGAGAAAAAACTCTTGCTAAGTTGAAAAGCTCAGCAAGAGTTTAAATTTTATTTATAGGGAGTAATTTATAGTACAGCACCAAGCTCTTGTCTTAATACAGCACCAGCACCTTTTAATCCAGCTTTAGTATCTGTAATGACATAAACAGGGATAGATTTAAGATAATTAGTAAATCTGCCCTTATCTTCAAAAGCACGTCTAAAGCGTGACTCTTTGAAATAATCTATAAAGCGTGGTACTACACCACCTGCAATATATACACCACCAAAAGTACCTAAAGTTAAAGCTAAATTACCACCAAATCTTCCCATTAAGGTACAGAATGTTGATAAAGCTTCAACACAATCTGGATCTTTATCAATTAAGGCTCCTGATGTTACATCTGCAGGTGTCATATTTTCCTTTAAACGCTCATTACGCATAGCAATAGCTTCATAGAGATTAACAAGACCAGGTCCTGAGAGGACACGCTCTGCTGATACGTGACCAATTCTTGCTCTAAGAGCGATTAAAATCATATCTTCACTCATAGTGCCAGGTGCTAAATCTACGTGTCCACCTTCACCAGGTAATGAGATCCATTTGTCACCAACATGTACAATATGAGCAACACCTAAACCAGTACCAGCACCATAAACAGCAATTGGGGCATTAGGGTTTGGCTCGTCACCACCAATTTTGATTAAGTCTTTTTTATCAATACACAATACTGACATAGACATAGCAGTAAAGTCATTGATAACCATTAATTTTTCAAGACCTAAAGATGTTTGTAATTGTTTGATGGAAAATTCCCAAGGATTGTTAGTCATTCTGACATAATCCCCAGTTATAGGACAAGCTATTGCTATACAAGCATATTTAAAATTACTATTAGTAGCTTTTTTAAATTGCAAAATACAGCTTTCTAATGATGGGTTTTCAGAAGCTTTATAGATGATAGGAGCAGAAATACTGCCATCACTTAAATCACATATTGCTAAGCGGGCATTGGTACCACCAATATCACCAATTAAAGCTGTTCCTGTTAAATTGCTCATAATTTTCTCCTTTATCAGTTATGCTTAGCATAGCAAAAATTTAAAAAAAAATTAAAGTGTTAGAGCATATTTTTAGATTATTTTCTAAAAACAAAATATACAGCTGCAATCATACATAAACAAGCTACTATATGATTCCATTTAAGCTCAAGTTTAAAAGCTAACATAGAGAAAATGATAAAGACAGTTAGAGTAATAACCTCTTGAATAATTTTAAGCTGCATAATATCAAAAGGTCCACCACTGCCAATAAAGCCAATTCTATTTGCAGGCACTTGTAAACAATATTCAAAAAAAGCAAGAGCCCAACTAAATAAAATTACTGCAAGTAATGGTAAACTTGCAAACCAAGAAAATTCTTCTTTTAATTTTAAGTGACCATACCAAGCTATAGTCATAAAAATGTTAGAAGCAATTAGAAGTAAAACTGAGTAAATACCATTTGTAAACATATACAAAACTCACAAAATAATTTGTCAATTGCTTTTGCTTATGTAAATATATAATAATTTACATATGCAAAAATTCACGCTCATTATAAAGCTTTTTGCTTACAATAGTTAGATTAAGGTAAAAGATGTTAATTAAAATTTTTAAAATAGTAAGTAGCTTAGTGATAATAATATTATTATGTAATGTGGCTAATGCTGCTAAGTGCGAACTTGTAGATGATTTAAGCAGTATAGATTATCTAATAAAACAAGATGAATGTGTGGTACTAAATAAAGATCAAAGTTTAAGTAATATTAATCTGATTATAAAAGGTAAATTTAGAATACAAACTAATCGAAATTTGTTTTTAACAGACAGTAAAATTTATGCTACAGATGAAGCAGATATTGTTATTAGAGGGAGTTTTACTTTAACTAACAATTCTTATTTAGCCTTAGATAAAAAAGCTAATTTAAAAAATTTAGGTACAATAACTATTAAAGATAGAGCTTTTTTTTATGTTTTAGATCAAGCAAGTCTAGTTACAGCATCACGTTTTAGTTTACAAGATAATGCTAAGCTTATTTTTAACTCGCAACAAGATTTGCATAATAAAGGTTATTTCTTTATACAACATGCATATGCTTATATATCTTCAGAACAAATGCAGAATTTTGGTAATATTTATCTTGAAGATAAAGCTAGATTATTTTTACAAAATAATGCCTATTTACAAAATCAAGGTGTAATTGATATTAGTAAGTATTCTATGTTTGATTTACAAGCAAATAGTACTTTAGAAAACTATAAAAATTTAAATACTGAAGGTGTGATGCAATGTTATGAAAATGCTTCGATCGAAAATAATGGCATTATTATGCTCAATAATCAAGCTATGTTGCTAGCCTATGATGATAGTTATTTAGATAATCAAAAAAATTTAGAAAATAGTGCAGCTATTGTATTATTAGATCAAAGTAAAATTGACAATACAGGTAATTTAACAATAAAAAAAACAGGTTCTTTGCGTTTAAATGATTACAGTTTAGCTAAAAATAAAGGTACTTGGCGTAATATTGGTATATTTGACTATCAAGAAGCAAGCTTTATAAACGATAACATTTATTTTGATGATAAAAAATTAGGAGCTCATTAAAATATAGGAGTGACATATAAGTCACTCCTATGCTAGTTAAAATAAATAAGGAATTAGTTTTTGTTGTTTATATTTAAAACTATTATCAATATCAATAAAATCATTCACACTACTGATTTTTATTAAAGCCTCAATACGTGTACCATTTAATTTATATTGCTTATTATTAAGCATATCTTTATATAAATTAAGTTTTTTGTAAGCACTAACTATGTTTTTTATAGGTATAGCAGAGTTTATTGGTATAGCAGGAACACTAACAGGAGGGTTAGGTATAGCTGGGTTTATAGGTGTAGCAGGAATACTAGTAGGAGGATTAGGTATAGCTGGGTTTATAGGTGTAGCAGGAATTCTAATAGGTGGATTAGGTGTTGCAGGATTTATAGGTGTAGCTGGTATGCTAATTTGTGGTTTTCTTACTTCTAGTATGCCTTTAGTATAAGTATAGGTGTAATTAGCAGCATCACCAGTTAGGATAATATCGTAAATACCATTATCATATTTACTGCCTACAACTTCAAATTTTAAATTTAGATCATCAAATTTTTCATTATTAACAAAGTTTAGCTCATGCTCATTTTTAATACTAAATTGAGGTGTATTGTCACTATCTAAAAAGTGATCATTAATAATGATATTACCTAGATTAATTTTATTAATAGTAAAGTTTCCAATACCATTATAACTATTTGTTTTATCACTATTAACAAAATAAAAGCCATTATTTGAGCTTAAATTAACTTGATAATGACCTGCATTAGTTTGTAAATGGTTATCTTTAATTTCAAAATAATTATTGATATCAAAATAGGTATTTTGCATTACCTGACTATAATCTTGTACCTTGCCTGTATAATCATTCACATAGTCGTTTACAAAAACAGGTTTTAAAAAGTGGTACTGATAAAAACTAGTGCCATTGAAGATATAGTTATCAGCAAGATTGCTATTTTGTTGTTGATAATAAGCAAAGGCAGTATCTTTATTATTAAAGACAGCATCATTTGTCTTAGGATTTAAAATTGCAGCATGATTTAAATTTGAATGACCTAAGATTACACCACTATACTTATTAGCACTATTATCATTAATAATTAAAGTAGCAAAATTAACTTTATTCTCAATATTAGATTCTGCTGTTTGTGTAAAGCTTGCATTGATATTATTAAAGTTTGAGTTATAAGTATCAGTTGCAATAGTGGAGAGGTTTATGTTACTTGCTGATTTTAGATCTGTTGTTATATCAATATCTACAAGTTCGATATTTTTAAGTTCAGAGTTATTAATAGCATTGGCAATAAAAGCAATGTTAGCATTTTTTACATTTTCATCAATAAATACAGAACTATTTTTAATTTGCAAATTGCTTAGGCTTGCCTTATCTAATTTGTTAAATATAGCATAATTGCCATTTTTATTAATATTAAAATCAATACTGATACTATTGTAAGCACCATCTAATTTACCATTAAAATTATCTATAATTGCTTTATCTTGTGATCCAAAATAAATATCATCAACAAGCCAATAATTATCAGAGCTATTATTTATATTTAAAAATTCTGTACTATTACTGATAGCTTGTTGTCCATAGTGATCAACAAGTCCATCACTACTATCAAGATTGAAACTTGTACTATAGTCAAATTTAATTTGTGAACCTATATCAATGCGAGAGTTAGAGCTATTAATTTGTACACTATTATTGTTATATTTATGCCCATGCATAGCATCGATTGTATCAGTAAGTTTTGAGGCATCTTTGATAATAATTTGTGAACCATCTAATTGTATATTATTAGCCTTAATACTGCCTAAGACTTTAATCTTACCCATACCTAAATTAGTATTATTAAAAGAGCCATGCTGTAAAAAATGATTAACTTGTTTATCATTAATTAAGGCAGTTGAAATGCCAAAAGTTTTAAGCACATCAATTTTTGCTTGATTACCTATACTTACACCATTAGGATTTACAATATAAATATTACCTGCTCCTTGTAAATAGCCATTAATAACAGTTTTATCCTTACTGTTAACTAAATTTAAATAATTATTTCTATCAAATAAAACACTGCTATTTGCTCCAATATCAAAGCTATCCCATTTAATTACATTATTAGCAGTATTACTAACAATGGTGAGTGAAGAAGAATTACTACCTTCAAAAATTTGTGAATCACCATTAATCACTTGTGGATTTTTTGGTAAGGATGCTGCTATGCTTAAATTACAAGCTAAAGTTGTTATTATATAAATTGAGATATAAGAGTATTTCATAAAATATTCCTAATAATATTGATAACCTATACTAAAATAAAAGTTAAATTTGTCTGTGTGTACATCTTCTAGAGTCTTAAGTGCATAATTAAACTGCAATTTACTAAAAAAATTGTCTACTTTAATTAAACTATCAAGACCCATTGCGTAGATATGGTATGCATTTTGATGTTTGTTTTTAGCTAGCCCTAGATCAAGATGAGGACTGATTTTAAAATCATAAACAAAGGGTAAAAAGATATTTAGATAGCTTAGATTAACTAAAGTATTATCACCAGCAATTAAGGCAGCATCATAAGCTGCAATAGCATCAGCTCCGCTTATACTTTGCATAAAGCTGCCATCAAGAGGGGCACTTGATAATTGTAGTTTTAAACTGTTTTCAAATTCTAAATTTAGGTTTAATTTATATTTGTAATTAATTTCTTGATTAAAAATATAAAAGTTTTGATCATCGAAAAACTCAAAACCTGTATGAGTGATTTTGCCAAAACTAAGCTTGGAATTAGTTAAAAATAGATGATTGTTATATTGGTAATAATTGCTAAGGTTAGTATAAAGACCTTTGTAATTTTTATTAAAATTAATATTAAAAGTTTCAAAACTATCTTTTAGCTCTTTATAGTTTAAAGCTATTTCAAAATCACTCTTAAAATTTAAATTACGCTTAATGTTTTGTCTTACATAAAGATTATAATCAATACCATAACCTTTTGCTCCAAGCTTAGCATAGGTGCCTGTAAGCTCATAGTTTGATGCATTTATGCTTGCACCAACTAGTGTTAAATATTCATTAATAGGCAGGTTATAATCTAAGTAAATATTATTTTGTTTTTTATCTGTTTTAGCTAGATAAAAACTTAGCTTATCAAGATTTGAGCTTAGATTTTTAAATGATCCATAAAATCCTACACGATATACACCACTTGTTTTACTACCATGATTATTAGCAAAAGCTGCAAACTCAAAATTATTTTTTTGTGTTAAATAGACATCAAATTTATATTCTGAAATTTCAGAAGTAGCTTTAATATCACCCTCAATATCAAAAATACCCAAATCTGATAAACTTAAAAGTTTGCTTTCAATTTGTTTTTGACTTATAGCATGACCTTGCAGAGTTTTGATATTTGCATTAATTATTTGTTTGCTAAATGAGCTAAATAACTCATCATCTGCAACAATATTTAGATCTTGAATATTTGGTGTAAGCACTAATACATTTATTAGTCCATTTTCAATTTTACCTACAGGCAATACTGCTTTTGCGCTATTATATCCATAATCTTGATAGGCTGCACTTATAGTATCAAGCAACTGCTGTAAATTATTTGCATTGATTGCAAGACCTATAAAAGGTTTGATTTTGTTATAAATTTCCTCAAGATTAATTTGTGCTCTAGAGTCAATACTTATATTATTAATAATACTTGTAGCTACAGTTTTATTATCCGCTGCATAAGTATTAATAATGGTAATATGCAAAACTAAAATAAAAAAAGAAAGTAATAAAAATCTCATAAAATCCCTCATTATTAAAGAGATGCACATTGTAAAAGTGTGTTTTAGAAAGGAAAAAGTTTTTGTAGCTATTTGTGATATAAATTTACTTTTAGAAATAAAAAAAAACTAATCATGTGATTTTATTAGAAAAAATAATTAAAATTTTCTAGTAATATAAGCATATATAAAAAGATTATAAGGAGCTAGATTATGCAAAAACACCTATTAGTATTTTTAGTTACTTGTGCTTTATGCAGTTTTTCTCATGCCCAAGAGACTGCTAATGGTAACAGTACTATTACTAATGATACTTTACCTTTAAATATGGAAAATGTTAGTAAGTCACCAGGAGACACTTATTTTGCTCAAGCTATGAGTTTAGTAAATAAAGAGGATGTAAAAAGAGAGGATCTTTTTTATTTATTTAAACAAGCTGCTGATAAAGGTAACTGTATGGCAAATGGTTATGTAGGTCAAATGTATTTAGCAGGTGAAGGAACTGAAAAAAACTATACAGAGGCAATACGTTATTTTCATCAAGGATCATCTTGTAAAGATTTACAATCTTTATTTGCCTTAGGCTATTGTTTTGAGTTAGGTATTGGTACTGCTGTAAATTTAGAATATGCAAAGAACTTATATGAAAGTGCTGCTATTAAAGATTATGCACCTGCACAATTTTCTTTAGCAATGTTATTACTAAAAGATGAGAGCACTAAAAAACAAGCTTATGATTGGATACAAAAGGCTGCTAAGAAAAGATATAAGCCTGCTGTAGATTATTACTATCAAAATGTTTACAACAATAAATCTGAAGAAACATTAGATGATATTTTTAAAAATCCTTAAAATTATTGTTGATCTATCTTAGAGGATGGTTTGTAGTTGATAAAGCCATCCTCTTTTTAAGCAAAATCACGTATAGCTTCATATAACTCTTTAATAAAGACAGCAGCACACATTGCTAAGAAGAAAAACCTAAAAGCATTGTAAACTACAATAGCATGATTGAGATTTTGTTTAAAAACTGCAGGATCAATACCTTGATTATTAGCAAGTATGTATTGATACTCAAATAAAAAAACAATAGCTATTAAACTTGAACCTAGTACAAACATAGAGGATACTCGTTTTTTTTGTTTGTTTAAAATAATTCCTCTTATAAATAGATAAATAGAACTAGCTCCTAAGATAAAATAACTTAGTAGATCATGAGGATATAAGGGGGCACTAACAATACTTAGTGCATACAAAGCTATTAAACTAGCTGCAGCTATTAAAATATTTTGGTATAAGAACATGGAATAAGTTATATTTTAATGTAAGATAAAAAAATTATTAGTGTAATACTATGCATTTAGTATAACATCAAAAGTAAGGTATTGAATAAATTTAAGTTTAAATTAGAGTTTATTTATATGGGCTATAAGTAAAATATGTATAAGATCACATTTTTAATTTAAAAGTTCAGCAGTATATAAAGCTTTTTAAAATATCTCTTTGATAAATATCATAATAGTGTAAAAAATGACTTATGAGGAAGTAAGCTATGTCCAAATTTATTACAAAACAAGAGCTGCTAGATAAGATAGGCATAAATATATTAGCCTTTGTAATTTATAAGATATTTAGCAATCATCTAGAATAATGTGATCTTAAACAGGTTTTATTTATAGCCCATAGTTTATTTAAAAATTTATTAAATTATGCTAGACAAATATTATCTTTTTTACTAGAATATGCAACACACAGCCTAAGTGGCGGAATTGGTAGACGCAGCGGATTCAAAATCCGCCGCCCTTAAAAGCGTGTGGGTTCGAGTCCCACCTTAGGCACCACAAAGGGTTTCAAGACCTGTCAAAAAATAAAATTCACATCTATAATTACTTAAATTTTCAAATTTTTTTTAGATTACACGTTTCATTTTTATTCATTCTTGTCATTCTCTATCACTAGACAGGATCACAAATGGATCACAGTTTTAGAAATGATATAAAAAATGAGATGTGATCTAATGAAGAGAATTTAAGAAATGAATCACATTACCATACAACAAGCTATAGCAGCTGTAATAAAGTCTAAAAAGCAAACAACAATTTATGATGATTTAGTATCATATCTTGAGCTTAGAATTAGAACATCAGGAAATGCATATTGGTATATAAGAAAAGGACTTAACTCACGTATTGTGCAAAAAAACTTGGATCATATCAAGAAATGTCCCTTAACGATGCAAGAATTCAAGCAAAAATTGTATCCCGACTTTAGACCAAAAAAAGTGTGTAAAATACCAATTTTAAGCCATTTATAAGCAAATTTACTGAATCAAAAAT
>CALXNP010000047.1 GCA_944389785.1 uncultured Anaerobiospirillum sp. | reverse complement strand
GATGATGAGCTTTTAGATAATGCAATAAATCAAATTAAAGATAGAGCTTATAACAAAATTGTAAATAAGAAAGTGCGCAGCTTTGCTTGTGTCTTCAATGAAGAGCAAAGGCAAATTAGTGCTTTTAAAGAGCTAGTTTAGCTTGCATATTGTTAATTACTGCTATGTAAAATAAATTGAGCTTAACTTTATTGTATTAGCTCTTTTTAGGTAAAAGACATAACTTATAAGCAAACAACATATACTTAGAATTTGACCCATGCTTAAAAAGCTATAAACATAACCTATGCTTTTATCTGGTTCTCTTAAAAACTCAAGGAAAAAACGACAAATACAGTAATAAAAAGCAAAGCTTAAAGCTATATCACCAACTTTAGTAATTTTGTGTTTTTTATATAAAAAATAAAGGATAAAAGCAAATAATGGTCCTATACAAAAAGCTTCATATAAAGTTATAGCATGCCGATAGTTTGCATCAATGCCTAAAAAGATAAAACCTATAGTAGGATTAGTTATAGTGCCATAGATTTCACCATTTAAAAAATTGGCAATTCTTCCAAGAGGCAGACATATAATAGCAACAAGGCTGCAGCTATCAGCATTTATCCAAAAATTACGTCTATCAAGGCAAAGTAAGGCTAAAATAACACCAATAAAAGCACCATGAAAGGACATACCACCTTTATATAACATTATTATTTCTAAAGCATTGTCTAAATTATTAAAGTAATATTGAGGCTCATAAAATATTACATAAAATAATCTTGCCATAATGATAGCAAAAATAGCGATATATGTTGCTATAAATAATCTATAGCTTAAGCTAAAATTAAAGTTAAAGGGTCTTTTTATAAAGATTAATAATATATAGGCTAATGTATAGATACAGCCATAAAGTGAGATAGTATTAAATAACAGCATATTTTTTGTAATTTTGCTTTTTTATTAATGCAATTATTGCATATAATAAGGCTATAGTGAATTGTTATAGTATAGTTATTAAAGAGGTAATACATGTCAATTGGTGGTATAGGTAATAATTATAATATGAGTGTGGGTAATAGTCTAACATCTGGAAATGTTAGCGTGCAGTTAATTTTTGCTCAATTACAAATGGAACTTGCTCAAGCTAATAAAGACTCAGCTCTTAGCAAGATAGATATGATTAAAGAAAGACAAGCTGAATCTAAAGCCATTACCGATGCTATTAATAATTTAAGATCAATAAAAACAGCATATGACAATAAAGATGATATAAAAAAAATAGGTACTTTTGATAAAAATGCTAAATTTGAAGATGAGCTTAAAGAGGCAAATGGATATTTAGCAGAGGCTAAGACTTTACAAGCTCAAGCAAAAGAAGGTGAGGATAATAAAAACTCAGTGCAGGCAAGTCAAAATAAAGCCTCATCAGGTGAGGTTGAATCTACTGATATGACAAATGCTATGGAGTCTTATTATAAAAAATTTGGTATTGATTATGATAACAGTGGCAAAAGCTCAAGACAAAATTTTAATGAGTGGAATAGAGCTATAATCAATCTTGATAATCGTATTAATTTTTTAGAAGCTGCTGTAGTTTTACAAAAAAATGGTATTGAAATACCAAAAGGCAAAATTACATCAGAGGATATAGATAGTTTGATTGCATCTTTAGAGTCTGTACAAGAGCAGGTAGGCTCAAATATTCAACAAGAAATGATCTTTATTCAAGATTTTATGGGGCAATATAATTCATTTAGTCAAGGTGCAAGTTCTGCTATAGCCAAATATTCTGATGTTTTATCAGCTTTAGCTCAAGGTCGTTAGAATGAGCGAACAAAAAACTGAGCAGCCTAGCAGCAAGCGTTTAAGAGATGCAAGAGAGCAAGGTGATATTGCTAAAAGTACTGAACTAGTTTCAGCTTCTTGTGTGCTAGGTGTTTTTGCTTATTTTTTTGTTAATGCTAAAGATATCTATCAAAACTTACTAAGAACACTTGATTATTGTTTTACAACAGCTGCAGCTTTACCTTATGATGAAGCTTTATCATTGATTGGTTTAAGTGTAGTAGAGTGCGCTCTTAGTATAGTTTTGCCAATTGTGCTTGTAGCTATAATTTTAGTTTTAATTACACTTTTAGCCCAAACTTCATTTTTATTTGCACCTAAGGCTGCTATGCCAAAACTTGAGAATTTAAGCCCTAAAAAATGGTTTACTCAAGTTTTTTCTAAAAAAAATATTTTTGAATTTAGCAAAAATTTGCTAAAAGTTATTGTATTAGCCATTGCTGTATATATGGCTATGATTAATAATATGAATGCTATTTTTAAGACTTTAGCATCAGATATAAACTCACTTTGGTCTTTAACAGCAAGTTTATTTAAGGATTTATTTTTATTTACTTTAATAGCTTTTAGTATTTTGGCCATCATTGATTTTTTATATGTTAAATTTAAATATATTAAAGATCATATGATGTCTATAGATGAAGTAAAGCGTGAATTTAAGGAAATGGAAGGTGATCCTTATATTAAGCAAAAGAGAAAGCAGTTACACATAGAAATGATAAATCAAAATACCTTATCAAATACAAGACGAGCAAAAGTTTTAATTGTAAATCCTACACATTATGCTGTAGCTATAGACTATGATCAAAGTAAAGACAAGTTACCTATAGTACTAGCAAAAGGACAAGGTGAGCTTGCTAGACGTATGATAGAAATAGCAAAAGAGGAGAACATTCCTATTGTAAGGGAGGTAACACTAGCTAGAGCTTTATTTGCTTCTTCAAAAGAAAATGAGCAAGTGAGTGCTGATTTATTAGTAGCTGTAGCACAAATTTTAAAATTTGTTATTAAGTTACAACAATGAGTAAATATCCACTACAGGCTTTGTTAGAGTTAAGAGAGCAAAGAGAGCAAAAAGCTATAGTGGCTTTAAATTTAGCAAAGCTACAGTATAAATATGCTTGTGAACAAAAAGCGCGCTGTGCTTTAGAGCTTGAGCAATTTTGTGCCTATCATAAACAAAAAAAACAAGATTATTATGATAGTATTTTAAATACGGTGATGACACAAAATGCAATGCTTGAATTTAATTTAAAGCTTGCAAATTTAAGCATGCAGGAGCAAGAGCTTAAACTTAAGCTTGAACAAGCACAAGCTAAAGAGGAGCAAGCTAAAAAACAAGTAAGTGAAGCAAATCAAAAGTTTATAAACTTACATAAAGCCTTAGTTAAAATACAAAAGCATAAAGACTTGTATCTATCTATGCAAGGGCTTGAAGAATTAAGGCAAAGTGATTTAGAACTTGAGGAATTTAGATTTAAAGTAAATATATTTTAAGGAGCTATTTATGCTAACACATGAGCAAGTAGATGAATTTATAGCTAAAACTTTAGCTGAAATTTCAAACTTAGACAAAAACAATGCTCAATATCTTGCTATGTCATCTAAGCTTACAGAGCTTAGCAATGGTACTAAGCTTACAGAGGTACAAAATAGTGAGTTACAATCATTAATTGATGAGGCTAAAGCTAAAGCTATTGCAGAGGGCAGACAAAGAGCACAAGACTTTGAAGCAACACTTACAAATAAATCACATAAAAGCAGTCCTAAAGCCTTTAGAGCTAATATGCTGCGTATATAAAAGCATATAATTATGGCTATACAAGGTTTATCTTATGATGGCTTATCACAAAGCTATCATAATTTGGCAAATGCTGCAGCAAATCAGCAAGCAAGTTTAGGATCAATAAACATAAGTGTAGTAGATGCTCAATCTGCACTTTTAGATAGTGCAGAGGAGATGGGCTTTGCTTATGATAACTCTAAAAAAAGTAAGCTTGCAGACAGAAAACAAAAGGATGCTGGTTTACAAATTAAGCAGCGGCTACAAAAGCTTATGCAAATAGTAAAGACACAAGCACAAGCTGATATGGATGCACGCAAAAATTTGCTTAGTAAGTGGCAAGAGCAAAAAAGTAATTTTGAGACTATAAAGCAAGATCTTGAAAAACAAGGTGGCTTTAGTTTTTTAAATTATTTAAGTTTGCTTGATATGCTTGATAATTGTGAAGATAGTGATCTATGTGCACAATTACAAAAAGCAGCACAAAGTATTTATACACAACATGAATCAAGTATTATAGCTGCATGTAATGCTGCAAATGCTGCAACAGACTTTAGCTTTGCTGATGAATTTAATTTAAGCTGTGATTATGTTGCTGTTTGTTTTGATTTTAAAGATTCTTTAGCTATTATGGACTATTTAAAAAATAAGTATGGTCAAGATAAAATAGCTTTAGGTCTTGAGTTTTTATTAAAAGCATTAGCTTGTGATTTAAATAGTGTAAAACAATCTTATGAACATAGTGTTTTGCAAAGTTTAGGCTCTAGCTTAACAAGAGCTAAAGAATTAAATGGGGCTTTAGCTATAATTGATAATTTTACACAAAGATTAAAAAGACAGCATTTGTTAGATATCAATAAATTAGATAATTTTTCTTTACTTGAAAATATTCTTAAGTTATCGAGTTTACGCTTTATTAATACACTTGCTGTGCGTAATCTATATGCGCCTATTGCTAAGCAAGATGAACAGACAGAAGTGCTTATAGCACAAGATCTTTTGCAAACTATAAGATCATTGAATATTGATATTTTTGCAAGCTTAGAAGAGCGTATGCATTTAGTTGAAGCTGTGCAAAAACATGTTGATGAGTGTATAGAGCGTGAGGATGAATATTTAGCTAATATGTAAGGTAGGTAAAATGCTAGATAGTGAGCTTTTAGAATTTGCAAGGCGTATTGGGCTTGAGAGTATAGATTTGAGTGAAGATAAAGCTTTTAGTATGCTCTTAGATGAAAAATATATACTTACTTTAGAGTACAGTAGAGCAAAGTCTTTGTCAGATACACCTTATCTTATAGTATCATGTGCTTATGACATGGGACCTTACGATCATAGTCTATTGCAAAAAGCTTTAACTCTAAGCTCTTATCTTGTTTCAAATTTTAATTTTAGTGTAGGCTATAATCAAAATAGACTTATTTTAATGAGCAATCTTGCTTTAACTTTAAGTGCAGCTATGCTTGAGCTGACTATTATTAAGCTCAAAGAGCAATTAGATTTGATTTTAGATAGCTAGTTGATGTAAGAGGCAGATATGATAAAAGATATAGATTTAGTAAGTAATAGCTTAAAATTAGCTACACCTATTGAAAATAATGAAGATTTACATTTACCTGATGCTCAATTAATACTTCTACAAAAAAATTCACAATTAAAGTTAGATGAGCTCTACCCAGCTTTTGCTTTTAATACACAAATTATTGCAGCTTTTGCACCTAATATCTCTACAGATAAGATTTTAAATCCAGCTCTTATGAATAGTGCTTTATATGATATCTATGAAAGTTTAAGTACTGTTGCTGATGCAGATATTAGAGTATTTTTAAGAGAAGATCTTAAACACTTGCTAGACAATAAAGAATTATTTAATTTATACAGCAATATGATGATTAATGCTTAGCTTAGAGTTTTAATTATGAGTGATGAGATCTTAGATAATGATAAAAAAGAAAGTTTAAAAGTTTTGATTTATTTTTATTTAAATATAGGCCGTTATGATAGTGCTTACAGAGGGGCTAGAGCTTATTGTGCTTTATATAAGGATGATATTTGGGCTTTAGGCATTATGATAATTTGTGCTAGTAATCTGCAAGATTATGCACAAGTAATAAAGCTTAGTGATAATTTAGATAAATTTGCTCAAAATAAAGCTAGGTATAAATCTATACTTTTACTTAGAATGCAGGCCTTTATGAAGATGGGGCAAGATGATAAAGTAAAAGAACTGCAATTACTTTTAGATAAGGATTAGTATGACTTTACTGCAAAGTGTTAGAACAAGTGCCCAATTAGTTACACATCATACTGATTTATTGCTAATTGCTATGGTAGTTGCTGTAATTACTTTAATGATCGTACCATTACCTACTTTTATGGTCGATCTATTAATTTCAGCAAATATTGCATTATCCTTTGTGATATTAATGCTGACTATGTATGTGCCAAATATTTTAGCATTTTCATCTTTTCCCTCATTATTGCTCTTTACTACTTTATTTAGAGTAGGCTTAAATATAGCAACTACACGCTTAATATTACTGCAAGCAGATGCTGGTGATATTATTTATACCTTTGGTGAATTTGCAGTAGGTGGTAACTTTATTGTAGGTGCTGTTGTTTTTATTATTATAGCTATCATACAATTTTTAGTTATAGCCAAAGGTGCAGAGCGTGTTTCTGAGGTAGGAGCACGTTTTTCACTTGATGCTATGCCTGGTAAGCAAATGTCAATTGATGCTGATTTAAGAGCAGGTGCTATTGATTCACAAGAGGCTCAAAAACGACGCAATAATGTAGCTTTAGAAAGTCAAATGTATGGTGCTATGGATGGCGCTATGAAATTTGTTAAGGGCGATGCTATTGCAGGCTTATTAATTGCTGTAGTAAATATTGTAGCAGGAACTATTATTGGTATTACCCAAATGAGTTTAAGTGCTGCTCAAGCTTTGCAGCTTTATGGTGTGCTTACTATAGGTGATGGTTTAGTTTCTCAAATTCCTTCTTTATTAATTGCAATTTCAGCAGGTATTTTAGTTACACGCTCATCTGAAAGTGATAATTTAGGCTCTCAAATAGGACTGCAGGTTTTTGCTCAGCCTAGAGCTTTATATATCGCAGGTGCTTTAGTATTTTTATTTGCTCTAATTCCAGGCTTTCCTAAATTACAATTGTTTTTATTAGCTTTTGTATTAGCTTTCTTAGGCTTAGCTTTACGCTATATTCAAAATAAAGACAATGTTGAAGATGTACAAGAGCAGCTAGCAAAAACGCTAAGCAGTGCTACAGCTAAACAAAAATCTAAAAAGGCTATAAGTTCTATTAATGATACTAAGGATGATTTTGTACAAATAGTGCCTTTAATTTTAGATATTAGCCCAACTTTGCTTGAGAGTATGGATTATGGTGAATTAAACTTGCAGCTTGCCTCTTTGCGTAAGGCTTTATACTATGATTTAGGGGTACCTTTCCCAGGAGTAAATTTAAGAGAAAATCCTAATTTGCAAAGTTTTGAGTATGTGCTGAATTTAGATGAAATTCCTGTAGCTCATGGAGTACTTGTAGATAATCATTATTTAGTACGTGAAGATCCAGACAATATACGCATGCTGGGCATTAATGTACAAGAGGGTACTGCTTTTTTACCTTCAGAAAAAGCATGGTGGATAGCTAAAGATGATGCTGCTAAATTAGATAAGCTCAATCTTAAATACTATAGTCATGAGCAAGTTATATCCTTGCATTTATCTTTAGTCCTAACTAAGCATGCAAGTGATTTTATTGGTTTACAGGAAACTAAATTCCTATTAGATAAGATGGAGCAAAAAGCACCTGATTTAGTACATGAGGTAACTAGACTTTTACCTATACAAAAGATTGCAGATATTTTAAAACGTTTAGTACAAGAACAAATAAGTATTAGAGATTTAAGAACAATTTTTGAGGGTATTATTGTTTGGGCTCCTAAAGAAAAAGATCAAGTGATGCTGTGTGAGTATGTAAGAACAACACTAAAACGTCAAATCTCTTATAAATATTGTGCTACACAAAATTTACTGCCAGCTATTATTTTAGATGTTTCAGTAGAAGAGCTTATTCGTAAATCTATACGCCAAACTTCTTCTGGAGCTTTTTTAGCTTTAGATAACAATAGCTCAAAATTATTATTAAAAGAAATTGCAAGAGCTTATAACAAACAAAAACATAAAAATGTTGTAATAATTGCGTCTATTGATATTAGACGCTATGTCAGACGTTTAATAGAAGCTCAATTTTATTCTTTAGCAGTGCTTGATTATCAAGAGCTTATTCCTGAGATTATGGTACAGCCTATTGATAAAATCATTATATAAAGGAAGATTATTTATGATAGATGTAAACTTTAAAGAAGTAATTGCCTTATTAAATAAAGGCTATAGTTTAGCAGATATTGCAGGCTTAACTAGTGAGCATTTAGAAGCTTTATATGCTTTAGCTTATCAATATTATCAAGTAGGCAGTTATACAGAAGCTAAGAATATATTTAGTGCTTTATGTCTTTACGATTGCCATGAAATTAAGTTTTTTATGGGATTAGGTGCTAGTCTGCAGGCTTTAGGGGAATATCAAAAAGCTGCTGATACTTATAGTGTGGCTTGTACTTTATCAGGTTTAGTTGATACAAAGTCTATGTATTTTGCAGCTATTTGTCTTTTAAAAATTAATAAAAAAGATGAAGCTATAGCAGCTTTAGAAGCTATAGCCCATATGGGACAAGAACATAATGCTCAAGATGAGCAATATAAACTTAAAGCTTTAAATTTATTAAGCGTAATTAAAGGTTAGATTTATGAGTGAAATTAATAAGCTTAAAGATTTTTCTAGTATTAATGCTTTAAATATAGAAGCTTTAAGTAATAGTCAGTCTTTATCTAAGACACAAGATTCTGTATTAGAAAGTAAAGAATTAGATTTATCATCTTTATGTTTAGATGAGCTGCCAAGCCTTGAGAGTCCTAAAGGACAAATGAGTATGAGTGTTATTGCTTCTTTATCTGAGGAGGCTTTAATGCAAATGCTTAATATGGATGAGCGTAAAAGTGCTGTGCAAAGTGGTATTGCTAGTTTAAAGGCACATTCAGAACAAAGACAAGAGATTTTACAAGAGCGTGTAGAAAAATTACAAGAGCAAGCTAAAAAGCTCAAAGAGCAGTCTTTATTAGATAAAATAAAATCAGCCTTTAGTTATATTGGTATGGCTTTAGGTGCAATAGCCTCAATAGTTACAATAGCTGTAGGTGTCGTTACCTCTAATCCTCTGCTTATAGCAGGTGGTGCTATGATGGCTGTGGCAATATGTGATCAGGTAGTTACACAAGCATCAGGTGGTGAACAAGGTTTGGCATCTTGGTTTGCAAAAGCAGCTAGTGCTACAAAAGGTAATGAAACAGCAGCTTATATTGCAGGACAAGTTTTTTCTAGCTTAATTGGTATTATAGGCGGTATTGTTTCAGGTGTAGGAGCAACTAAAGCTGTATCAGCAGCTTCTGATATTTCAAGTATAACTAATATAGCAGCTAAAGTCACAAAATTAAATAATATAGCAGGTGGTTTATCTCAAGTGGCAAATGGTGGTTTATCTATAGCATCTTGTGTTAATAAATCAGATATACTTAAATTACAAGCAGATACTAAGCTTTTAGATGCTATTTTAGCTAGAATTCAAGCTGCTAGTGATTTAGATACACAATCTTTAGCTAATGTTTTAAAAAAGAGTCAAGCTGTAGTTGAGGCTATAAAAAGCATGATAGATGATAGTGCTCAAACCTTAGCAAATACTGCATGTGCTAGTCCTAATATGGCCTAAGGAGTTTTTTATATGTCAATGATTAATGCTGTAGGTGTAACTAATGTAAATATTGCAGCTTTAGACACTGCAACAAAATCACAAGCAAGTGAGGTATCATCAATGCAAGAAGTAAAGCTTGCATTAAGTTTTGATGATAGTCCAAATTTAGAAAATCCAAAATCTAATCTTAATTCTTTAAATAGTACTTATGCCGCTTTGCCATCAGCTGCAGCTGCAATTATGGCTTTAATTCAAGAAAATTTAAGCGAGCTCATACGTCAAAACAGAGATGCAAGCTATCAAGCACAAATGGATGCAGCTGATCTTGTTGATAAAGAAGCTTCTAATCTTAGACAAAAGGCAGTTTTAACTTTAGCTTCTGGTATTATTTCTGGTGTTGTTGAAATAGGTGCAGGTGCTTTTTCTGTAATTAGTTCAAGCAAGGTTAATACTGATAATAATGCTACTAACTTAGCTTCTATGCAACAACAAGCTAATAAAACTGCAGCTATAAATCAAATTATTTCAGCTTCAGGTAAGATGGTTTCAAATAGTGTAGATTTTTTTGCAAATTTAACTGATGCTAAAATTAAAGAGCTTGAAGCTGATGAACAACGTTTTAAAGCTACTATTGAGCAAATTAAGTCAGTTAATGACAGCTTAATTCAAACTGTACAAAAGGCTTTAGAAAGCATGTCCACTATTGCTTTAGGTAATATTGAAATGCAAAAGCGTATTTTAGGTTAATAAGGTGTGATTATGACAGGATTGCAGGCATTAGCACTTATCTTTAAAGAGGCTAATTTTAGTTTTGTAGGAGATGATCATAGCCTGCAGCAACTAAATATTGATGATCACTTAATTTATTTCCATGCTTATGATAGGGCTATATACATATATTGTCCTATTTGTAAGCTTGCAGCAAATAAAGACAATAGTCTTTTGCTTGAGCATTTTTGTAATTTAACTGCAGCTGTGTATTTAGATCATGTCATAGCTAATGCTCTGCAGGATAATATTATAAAGCTTGAACTTGTTTTAGATGAAAGCTGTTTTGATGATGTCAAGCTTATGCTGTCAAAACTTGAAACTTTTTTAAATGATTGTGACTTTTTTAAAGCTCAGCTAGATGGGTATTTAGAACATGATAGTTAATAAAATGTTAAGCTCTTGCTTTAAAGCTTGTGTTTTTAGCTCCTTATTAATAGCTCATAGTGCTGATGCTTATAATGATGCTTATACCTTTAGTATGCCTTATTCTCATTATTCAGCTTATGAGAATATTCAACATGTATTAAGTGATTTTGCTAGAGTACAAGGTTACAACTTTAATATTTCACCTGCAATTAAAGGTGTAATAAGCGGTCGTTTTGATGAGGTAGATCCTTATACATTTATGCAGACTTTAGAGGCAGCTTACGGTATTAAGTATTATGTGATTAATAATAGTATTTATTTTTATCATGAAAGTGAGTGGACACAAAAGTTATTTAAACCTACAACAAGTAAAGCAAATAGTCTATTAAATTCTTTATATACAAGCTCCATTGTTTCTGATGATCTGCCTATAAGTATAGAACCTAACAATATGATATCTGTAGAAGGACCTGTAAGTTATGTAGATAATGTGGTAGCTCTTTTAAATCAAACTGATCAAGAACAAGCAAATCAAATTGTCATGGAAGTTTTTAAATTAAAGCATGCTAATGCTGAGGATATATATGTAAACTCCATGGATAGACAAATTAATATAGCAGGTATAGCAAGTGTTTTACGACAAATAGTAAATGGTAATAACACTAATGCCAATGCTAAAGTTACAATTAATAGTCCTAAACTTACAGGTTTAAGAGGCAGTGGACTATCGGCTATAGGCAAGGATAATTTAGTAAATACTACAGCAGCATCTGCAGATACAGCTAATACATCTGTGGCCAATATTATTGCAGACTCAAGATTAAATGCTATTATTATTCAAGATGCTAAATATCGTATGCCCTATTATAGACAAGTTATTGAGCAATTAGATGTACCTGTAAAACTAGTAGAGCTACATGCTGCTATTGTTGATATTGATGCTAATGAAACAAAAAATTTAGGTATTGATTGGAATGCTTCACGTAAAAGTGGTAATTGGGCAGGCTCTATAGGTTTTGGTAATGTAAATTTAGATGGTAATTTTCCAGTACAAAACACTACAGGCGGCGGTATTATTTCAACTGTTTTTAATAGCTCTCACAGTTCTTTTATGATGCAGATTAATATGTTGGAGCAGGATAATAAGGCAAGAACATTAGGTAAACCTTCTGTATTAACTTTAGACAATGTAGAGGCAACACTTGAAAATACCACTACTAATTATGTGCCTATTGCAGGTTATCAAGATAGTGATTTATTTAAAATAGAATCAGGTACAGTATTGCGTGTTACTCCACGTATTATTGAAACTAATGATGGTAGTGCACCTTTAATTCAAATGATAATTACTTTGCAGACTAATCAAGATACACAAGAGCAAAATTTAGTGGATGAAGATGGTAAATTAATTATTCCTAGTGTTAAGCAAACTAAAATAAATACTCAAGCTGTAGTACGTGAAGGTCAATCTTTATTATTAGGTGGTTATTATATTGAAGATAATCAATATAATGATAAAGGTATTCCTAAACTTAAAGATATTCCTTATGCAGGAGCTTTATTTGGTACTGAGGGCAGTGCTAAAACTAAGCGTGAGCGTTTATTGTTAATTACACCTAGAATCTTATCTTTAGATGATATAAATTTACCAAGTCATTTAGATTATGAGAGTTTTGAAAAAACTCCAACCCAAAGTGACTATAAGATAAGAGAAGTTAAAAAAGAACAAAGCTCAGGTTGCAGCTCAAATCGCCAATCTGTAGGTTAGTTATGATAGATAAGATATATTTTAAATTTTTATCTGGAGATAAAATAGGATCAAAGCTTAATCTTGCTTGTGGCAGTTATTTACTTGGTAATACAGATGAGTGTGAGATCAGAGTAAATACTACAGATAATGACAAGTTTGAAATTTTAATTGAAATAAATGACAAACTTGAAGTATTTGTTAGTTTGCGTCAAGGAAAAGCACTATTAGATCAAAAAGAACTAGATAATAATAAGACCTTATTTAATGAGGGATCTTTATTATCATTTAAGCTTACAACTTTAATTTATTTTAAAGATGTAAATAAGCTTGATAATATAGATTTAAAAGCTTTAATACAATATCTATATGCAAGTAAAACTCAAGATAATAATGATAATAATACAGATGTACAGCAAAAAGCTTTACAAGATGATTCATTACAAGATGAAGCAAAAATAACACAAGCTTTAAGTCACAATATACAAGTACAAAATAAAAGATACTTTTTGTATTTAATTTTAGGTTTGGTAATTTTAGCTTTATTATTATCTTCTTTAATGTTTGGATCTTTACTATATGGTAAGGATAAAGACTTATATACTAGTGTAGATAAAATAGAAAATTATTTAACTAGCAATAAAGCTTATAAAAATTTAAAAATTACAACAGAAGATGATCTTATTGTTATAGATGGTATATTATTAGATCAAAAAGAGCTAAAAATATTTACTGATAATATGCCTAAACTCAGTATTGCTAGTGTTATTAATATTAAGACTATAGAAAATACTTTAAAAGCTATAGAACGCTCTTTTGCTATGCGAGACGCTTTTATTAAAGCTGTATATAATCAGACCTTTAATACCATTGAAATTTATGGTTATTTTAAAGATAAATATACTCTTGGTCATATTTATAATTTAGTTAAAGATGAAATACCAAATTATAATTTAAACTTTAAAGTTACCTATCAAGATAAATTACAAACATATCTTGAGGATAAACTTTTAGCATATAATTTACCTTTAAAACTGGTATTTAATGATACTAAGCTTTCATATCAAGCAAATTTAAGTGTAGAAGAAATACAAGCATTAACATCATTTAAAGATGATGTTCAAACTTATATTAATGCTCCTTTTATTTTAGAATCAGTAAATTTGCAGCAAGATAGCACTAATTTATATCAAATTGCCACTAATTATCCTAAAACACAAGATATAAACACACAAAATGCAAATATTGATGATTATGGTTTTAAAGAGCATGATATCATAGGAGTAACACTCAATCCTATGCGTTTTATTAGTTTACAAGATGGCAGTAAACTTTTTGAAGGCAGTGTGCTTAAAAGTGGCTATACTATTAAGTACATAGATATAGATAAAATAGTTTTGCATAAAGATGGGAGAGATTATTTTTATGAGCTTAAATGACTTAGATTATGATAAGCTTTTTTCACATCAATTAAGTGATTATGAATTACAGCAAGTTACAAATGAATTATTTGATATATCAAATAGATTAAAAATGCAAATGGACAAAGGCTTAGATCCTAGTACTTTTGATAAAGCAAATGCAGCTTATCTTGCTATTGAAAATAGTAAACAATTACTTGAAAGTCTTTAAAGGAGTTATTATGAGCAACATTATTGGAAATTTAAATGGCTTGGCAAGCTCATTTGAGACCGGTTTAGATAGCTTTACACAAAGAACAGACTCACTAAAAGATAAGATGGCTCAGCTTTCAAATATGAGCAGTGAAGATCAAAATGCAGCTTTGATTGAATTGCAATTTGAAATGGGTCAATATAATGCTCTTGTAGAGCTTACTAGCAATATTGGCAAATCAATTACAGATACAGCAAAATCTTTAGCTCAAAAGGTATAATTATGCAAATTTTAACTGAAGATGAAGTTAGATTTTTAATTAGATTAGGTTTTAGTGCTTGTGCTAATGGTAAGGTTTTTCATGCACAAAATATCTTCACAAATTTAAATAAATATGATGATAATTTAAGTGCTGCAAAAATTGGTTTAGCTTTTTGTTTTATTGTAACTGATAAGTTTAATGAAGCTTTAGATATCCTATATAAAATTGTAGAACAAGATAACAGCAATTATGAGGCTTATGCTTTTATTGCTCTTGCTTTAGCATTACAAAAAGATGAAAAAGCTTTAGATTACATAAATAAGGTTCCATCAGATGAAGCTTGCTTTGCTTTATGTCAAAATGCTCTTGAAATATTAAAAGGCTAATTTATGGCACTAAAAAAAGCTCTAATTGTACTAGTTATTGCTACTTGTTTTATATTAACAGGATGCCGTGAGGTTTTATACTCTAATTTAACAGAGGATGATGCTAATGAAATGCTGCAAACTCTCTTAGTTAGAGGTGTAGATGCTAAAAAGGTTAATGGTGCTAAAGATAGCTTTAACATAGAAGTAGCAAAAGAAGATTTAGTTAGAGCTTTAAAAATTATTAAAGAACACTCTTTGCCAAAAGAGCAGTTTGCAAGTTTGGGCACTGTTTTTTCAAATTCAGGAATGATCTCATCACAAACAGAGGAGCAAGCTCGCCTTTGCTATGCCATTGCTCAAGAGCTAAGTGCAACATTTAGCCGTATTGATGGTGTACTTGATGCTAAAGTACATGTAGTTTTAGCTCAGCATAATATAGCCTCAGGTATTACAACACCTCCTTCTGCATCTGTGTTTATTCGTCATACTAAAAACTCTCCTGTAACTAATCTTATAAGTGGTATTAAAGATACTGTAAGTAAGGCTGTACCAGGACTTGATCTTAAAAGAGTATCTGTATTGACACAAGAATTTAATGAAAACATTATTAAGCCATCAGTTAAAAGTAAGGCTTGGTATGAAAATACATTGATAATCATAGCTTGTAGTTTTGCAGCTTTTATTTTACTGACAGCTATAGTTGTATTTATTCTTAAACAACGAGGTTATATCACTTTAAACTTAGGCAAACACTTAAGCAAGAAGACTAAATAATTATGCAAAGGACACAAGCATTAGCTATAGCGGCAAATAAGCCTTTAATGCAAGCTATAATAAATTTTAATTATAGCTATACTCAAACTTTGCTTACACAAGCTAAGCTTGATTATTTATCAAAACAAAAGATAGCTAATAGTTACCTTAAACGCTATAACTTTAAATTTGATTTTTTAAGTGAGTATGATCGTATTTGTCTTTTAGATGATGAGTGTCTAAAGCTTACTTTACAATATTTATCTGCAAATTTAATTTCTCCTCATATTTCACAAAGTCTTTTTGCAGACGAGCAAAAACTTATACTAAGCTATATTGATAGTAAGATTTATGATTTTACTGTAAATTTTTCTTGCTATTATTTTACAGAGGACTTTTTAAAACTTTTTTATCAAAAAGATTTAAAACAAGCCTTATTATCTTTAGATAGCTTAGCTTTATCTTGTGTTGATTGCTTAAGTTCTTTATTTAGTAATGATTATCTAAAAGTACATATATTAAATCGTTTAAATAACAAGGCAGTAAATTATATTAAAATTGATACACAATATGCTGCTCGATTATTTTTGCTTTTTAAAAGAGCACTTAAAGATCAGGAAAGCTTATGTCTAAATTATTTTCATTAAATCATGATACTGTTTTGCTTAATAAAGCTAATAAATTAATTAAAGCACAGGATATACAAAATTTCATACAGGCTTTAGACATTTTACAAGCAGCTAAAGAACAAGCTGATAGTATGCAAAAACAAGCTTTAGAACAATTTGATAAAGGCTATGCTGATGGTTTTGCTAAAGGACAGGCAGAAGGCAAACAGGAGTATGCTTTAAAAATTATTGATTCTGTGATGACTACATTAGATTCACTTGAGCTTATTGAAGAACAAATTGTAGATGTAGTAATAGCTAGTGTTGTAAAGATAATAGGGCAAATAGAACCTAATGAACGTATAGTGCGTATTGTAAAGCAAGCTTTAGCTACAGTACGTGGTGAAAATAGAATACAAGTTAAAGTATCTTTAGAGCAAGAAGCTTGTGTAAGGCAAAGTTTAAGGGCTTTTTTGATTTCACCTGATGGTAAAACAGGTTATATTGATGTTGTTGCTGATAGCAGTTTAAAAAAAGATGATTGTATTTTAGAAACTAAAATGGGAGTAGTTGAGGCAAGTTTAGATTTTCAGCTTAAAGTTTTAGATCAAGCTTTTAGACAAAAAGTAAAAATGGATTAAAGATGGCTTTAGAATATATTCCTAAAATGCTCAAAGAGGCTTTAGACTCTATTAATACAATTGAGTTAAGAGGTAGGGTTGAAGAAGTTATTGGTACTATCATTAAAGCAAAAGTGCCAGATGTTAAAGTAGGTGAGTTATGCATTTTAAGAAATAAAGCAAGCTCTTGGAGTTTAAAGGCAGAAGTTGTTGGGTTTTCACAAAATACAGCTCTTTTAACCCCTCTTGGTGATCTTGAGGGAATTTCTTATCATACTGAGGTTATACCTACAGGTAATGTTTTATCTGTACCTGTAGGAGATGAACTATTAGGTAGAGTCTTAAATGGTATTGGTGAAGTAGCAGATGGTAAAGGACCTTTAAAGACACGTAATTTTTATCCTGTTTATGCTGACCCTCCAGCTGCTATGACAAGACAAATAATTGATAAACCAATATCCTTAGGTTTGCGTGCCATAGATGGACTTTTAACTTGCGGTCAAGGGCAGCGTATGGGTATTTTTGCAGCAGCGGGCGGAGGTAAATCTACACTTTTATCATCAATTGTTAAAGGTACAGATGCACAAGTTTGTGTTTTAGCTTTAATTGGTGAGCGTGGACGTGAAGTAAAAGAATTTATAAATAAAGATTTAGGTCCTGAGGGTATGAAACGCTCTGTATTAGTGGTGTCTACCTCAGATCGCTCATCAATGGAGCGTTTAAAGGCAGCTTATACTGCTACTGCTATTGCTGAATATTTTAGAGATCAAGGTAAGAATGTTTTATTATTAATGGACTCTGTAACACGTTTTGCTAGAGCACAAAGAGAAATAGGTTTAGCAGCGGGTGAACCTCCAACTCGCCGAGGCTTTCCTCCATCTGTTTTTTCAACTTTGCCTAAACTTATGGAAAGAGCTGGTAACTCAGATAAGGGCTCTATTAGTGCTTTATATACTGTTTTAGTAGAAGGTGATGATATGAGTGAGCCTATAGCTGATGAAACACGTTCTATTTTAGATGGTCATATTGTTCTATCAAGAAAACTTGCAAGCCTAAATCATTATCCTGCTATTGATATACAAGCTTCAGTTTCTCGTGTGATGAATAGTATTGTAAGTAATGAGCATAAAGCAGCTGCTATGAAATTACGTGAAATTTTAGCTAAATATTCACAAATAGAACTTTTATTACAATTAGGTGAGTATCAAAAGGGTAGTGATAAAGAGGCTGATTTTGCTTTGGAGCATATAGAGTTAGTTAATAATTTTTTAAAGCAATCACTAGATGAAAAATCAAGTTTTACGCAAACTATTGATTATCTTTATAAAGTTGTTAGTTAATTTTAGATACATACGATAGCAGATTTTAGATAAATAAAAGATATTAATTTAGTATAA
>CALXNP010000046.1 GCA_944389785.1 uncultured Anaerobiospirillum sp. | reverse complement strand
AGGTGGAAGTTTTGGATTAGGTATTAAATTAAGGTATTCATACATAAAAATGTTCCTTATAGATTATTAAGTTACATACTTATATTAGATTAACACAAAAAGAAAAAAAATAAAGAATATTCTCTAAATATTATATAATCTGGCTCAGAAAAAAAATCTATAGATCTAATACAGACCTATAGACGCACAATTAGGGTTAATAGCGATAGGCTTAACTTTTATTATTGTAGCTATTGATTAACAACAGTTGCTGATTTTACATCTATTTTGATGCCAATAAAATCTTTATCTACTTCACCTACGATATCAATTAATTGATCTTTATTAATATGACTCCAATTATAATCATCATCAAGCTCTACCTTTATAGTTTCACCATTTACATCTGCAAATTCATATTTATCCTTACCTAAATATCTAACTAATTTACCACGTAAATGTACTATTTGCTCATCATAAGCATTTTTCTTAACACCTGCTACTGTATTTGGAGTATTATTATTAAAACCACCTGGGGTTGTTGAGTAATTTTGAGGTGTTTGATTGTTAAACCCCTCAACAGCTGCTTGTGAGCTTAAAGATAAAGTAACACCAAATAATGCTGCTAAGCCTGTAATAACAATCTTATTCATAAATTAATCTCCTATAACTTCGTTTCTTGTTGTGTATATATTATCAATCAAAAATTAGCTAAAAATTAGCTAAATCAAATATAAACTATTTTTCATTGAAAAAATGTTTTACTTAGATCAAAATAGCAAATAAAGTTAAGAATTTTATTAAGATTAAGATTAATATCATTATTACTAAAGATATTCTCCACTTTTAGACATGTACTTATAAAGTGGAGAATGTATGAACTAAACTTTTAGTACATATCTATACATAAGTAGAAAAATAAAACTTATATTTTAAAGCAAGCCTATTTTCATATTCTTGTACTTGAGCATAAGCATCAGCTCCAAAATTACGCAGACGTGCTCTAGCTTCAGATTCTCTTAAAGTCTCATAAGCTTCTTTGTAATAAACCTCTTCACTAGCATCGGCAGAGTATTTAACAGGATGCTTTAACTTATCCTTCTTATCTTTTTTGCGGACATAACTAGTCTGATGGCTACTATTTTGATTCTGCACCCGCTTACGATTCTCATTACTTTGAATAACTTGAATCAGTGCAGTAGAATTTGGATTAATATTAGCTACAGACATATTATTACCTATAGTAAGTTAAACTATTGCTGAGAAATTTTTTTCCATGTTACTTCATTTCTAACATACAAAGGCATCGCTTGTTGAGCTTGCATAGGTAAGCAGGATGTAAAATCCTCAACCACAATTTTCAGTATAGCACAGCTATCTGGTAATGTCACACTGCACTCTAGCTTTGCCGCTGCATCATGTTCATTTAGTACAGCAATTCCTGTGCCAGCATAATACATTTTATTACTATGACTATTTCTATACTCATTAACTATAGTTAAAGCTTGACTTGGACTAATCACACATTCAGGAACTAAGCACTTTAAACCTACATCACAAGACTCATATACAGCTAAATAAACCTCTCCCATACGAGCATCAATAGCACTAATACAAATACCTTTTTGTGTGTCTAGAGCAAGTTTTGCTAAAATTTTAAGAGAACTTACTCCTATTAACTCTTTATTTAAAGCAAAGGCCAACCCCTGTGCTGTACTTACACCAATACGTACACCTGTAAAAGATCCTGGACCCATGTTATAACAAATATAATCTACATCTTTTAGAGCAAAATTATGCTCTTTAGCCAAATTGTCTAACATTGGTAAGATTAAATTACCATGCTTTTGCATAGCTAACTCTTGTTGTTGATAAAAATGCTCTCCATCAAAATAAGCTACAGAACAATTTTCTGTAGCGGTATCTAAAGCTAATAACTTCATACATCTACCTTTAAATTAAATACTTTTAATAAAATCTACTAACTGATTTAAATCTTGACATAAAGTCATATTAGGCAAAGCTTGTATAAAACGCTTACCATAATTTGAACTCACAATACGTGGATCACATATAATTAAAGCACCTTTATCATTTTCATTACGTATTAATCTACCGACACCTTGACGCAAGGTAATAATAGCATCAGGAATTGCTATTTGATAAAAAGCGTTACCTAAACCTTTTTGCTCAAGTTTTTCTCTTTGAGCACTATAAAATGGATCATCAGGATTAGTAAATGGCAGTTTATCAATAATAACTAAAGATAAAGCTCTACCTGGTACATCAACACCTTCCCAAAAAGATGAAGTACCAATTAAAATAGCATGACCATCTTCTTTAAACTCTTGCATAAGCTGTATATTTGACTTTTTATCACCCTGCACTAAAATTTTTCTTTTTTGAGAAAAATACTTGCTAAAATGTAAATGTGCATTTACTAAAGCTCGATTTGAAGTAGTTAAAAAGAAAATACCACCATTAACAGCATCTATAACTTTTGATAAATTATCGATAATAATCTGCTCACGTTTTTGCTCATTAGGAGCAGGAAAATTCTTATCTACATAAAGCATAGAATTATTCTTATAATCAAAAGTGCTGTCTACAATCATTGTTTGTGGCTGCAAATTATTACCTAAAGTATCAAATAAAAACTTATCAAAATTTTTATTGACTGAGATAGTAGCAGAAGTCATAACGACACCTACTTTACTTTCTAATAATTTTTGTAATTGATCAGAAAAATAATCACCTATATAAATTGGTGCAACACTGATATTAAAGCTTGCATTATAGAGCTCTACATAAGCTATAGCATTTTTATCCAATTTATTTAAATTTTTATCTCTATCATAGTTCATGCACTCTACTATAGCTTCCATAGAAGTAAGTACATTTTCAGTTAAGCTCTCAAATAGCTCACTATTTTGTTCTGCATTACTTTTAATTAAATCTAAAACAGCCTTTAAATCGTTATATACATTAATTATTTTTTCTCTAAACTCAGTATTAACTGTAGGTTTAACTGTAGCTTGACTGTCATAATCTATATATTTAATAGCACTTAAAGGTAAAGTGCTTGCTGTTTTCATAATTTGTTTTAGATAATTGTGTAATTGACTAATATCATTAAGCAGTATTTTAAATTTCTCACTAAAAACTCTATAAATAATTGGCAAATCTTTTTGTACATCAGTCAAAAAAGTATTAATCCAATCATGTACTTGATATGAAGAAAAAACTTTAGCATAAAAATTTCTGCCTATTTCACATAAAGTATGGGCTTCATCAAAGATTAGAGCATCATACTTAGGTAATAAGACTCTATTATCAATCTCTGTTGCATCTACTTGTAAATGTGAAAAAAATAATGAATGATTTATCACCACAATATCTGAATTTAAAGCACGACGACGAGCTCTAAAAGCAAAACACTCTTTATAATGTTCACATTTTTTAGCTGTACATTGATTAGGTGTACAACTAAATAAAGAAGCTATTTCCTTTGAAGCTAACATATTCAAATCACCATGAGCAGCGTCTAATTTAGCTTCATTTTGCTCAGCTAAAGCTTTTTGTACTAACTTTTCTAAACGTAATTTAACTCGTGTTGAAACAAGCAAATCATCTTTGTTCTCATAATATTTTTTTATACATAAATAATTAGCAATACCTTTTAATACGCAATAATTTATTTTTTTATTTAATAGCTTTAAAATTTTAGGTATATCATTTTTAACAATTTGATCTTGCAGAGCTTTTGAGCCTGTAGAAATAACTACTTTTTTATTTAACAATAAAGCAGGTATCAAATAAGCAAAAGTTTTACCTGTACCTGTACCAGCTTCTGTTACAAGCAATTGACCATTGATAAAAGCAGCTAAAGTATTTTTGGCCATATTAACCTGGCCCTCACGTACTATATAATGATCAAATTGCTGATCTAAAAG
Organism: uncultured Anaerobiospirillum sp.; assembly: GCA_944389785.1. GTDB lineage: Bacteria > Pseudomonadota > Gammaproteobacteria > Enterobacterales > Succinivibrionaceae > CALXNP01. Next base: position 14,020 of record CALXNP010000046.1, on the reverse strand, counting down.
ACCTCCTTTAGCAAAAATAGCCTCAATGCGCTCTTCATCTTGTAAACTTAAGTGTAATAAATTATCTTCATATATCATGCTAAATCTCATCATACAGCAAATGCATTTTACAAGCCTTACAATCACAGAATATATCAAAACGCTTATTACCTATCATTAGGTAATAACCAAAGGTTTTACCTCCATCTTTTTTGCATATAGCATGATTTTTAACTAAACAATTACGGCAAGTCATCTGTGATTTTCTAACTATAGGTTTAACCATTTTGCTTGTATCAACACCACATTTTTGATAAAAACTTCTCGTTAATTTATTTAAAATCAAACGAGAATCAACACTATCTTGATCAAAATGTGGATATACGCTTGGTTTTATATATATATAATCACTATGTATATTTTGTTTTTTAGAAATAAAACTATCTATACATTGTTGTTTTAATGTAGATAGAGTAGCAAAATCACAATCTAAGCTTATTAGTTCACTAGAAAAGTCTATAATCTTTATATAAGGATTATTACTTTTAGTTAGTTTAGCTTGAGCTTTTACTATAAGTAAATTACCTTCTGATTTTGTGTACTCAATACTACTAATAGCTTTGCAATATTCATCTTCTAAACAATAACAAAGCTGATTGGCTTTTATATATAAACTAGCTTTAACTTCTATATAGCGTAAAACAGCATCTTTTTGTACAATACTTTTAATAAATAAATTATCTACATTGCGATAAAGTTGTGTTTTTACTTTTAGTTTTAATACTTTAGGAACACTAAGCTCAAGTACTCTATTACTTACCTTAGCATTATTACACCTAAAACCTTGTAGATTAGAATTTTCATCATAATATGAAAAAGCATCACCATTGGCAAACTCATAAGTTGTAAGTTTATCTACAAGCAATTTAGTATGCTTACCTTCAATTTTGCAAGCTTTAACATAACCTATAAAGTTTCCTATGCTTTTTGGACTTTTAATATTGATCAAATTAGCATTTGAACCATGAAGTAAAGAATTAGTAAAACCGCGATTAAAGGTTTTATGCTCATCTGCTTTAAAATTAATTTGAACTTTACCATCTGAAGCTCTAGTATACTTTAAAGGCTCACGTGATATAATCTCATCTAGTAATTGTCTCATCCTAGCTGTAACATTTGTTACATACTCTTTATCTTTTAAGCGTCCTTCAATTTTAAAAGAGCTTACACCCACATTTACTAGATCAAAAAGATCATTTCCACTCCAATTATCTTTCATAGATAAAAGATGACCTTGAGCAATACATTTATCATCTTTATCATACATTTGCATTGCTAAGCGACAAATTTGTGCACATTGTCCTCGATTAGCAGAACGCTTAGTCAGAAGTTCTGATATATAACAAATACCAGATTGTGCTACACATAAAGAACCTGCTACAAAAGCCTCAAGCTTAACATTACCCTTTACTTCATTGATTTTTTGTATATTCTCAAGACTTAATTCACGTGGTATTACAACCTGAGCTACATTCAAATTTTTATAAAATAAAAAACGCTCTACATCTGAAATATCACATTGTGTACTAGCATGTAATTCTAAGCCTTTAGGAATATCCATCATTAAAATTGCAGGATCTTGAAAGATAATAGCACTAACACCAGCATCACTTGCTTGATAAAGAAGCTCTTGAGCACTTGCTAATTCCTTATCGTATAATAAAGTGTTAATAGTTAGATAAACCTTAACATTAAAAAGCTTTGCAAAATTGCAAAGCTCTTTAATATCTTCCATGGAGTTGCTTGCTTCATAACGTGCTGATAAAGCAGGTCCTCCTATATATACAGCGTCTGCTCCTGCTTTTATTGCACATATTGCTGTTTCTTTATTTCTAGCAGGAGCTAATAATTCTAATTTAATCATCCTTTAATTATAAAACTAACATCTACAACAGCTTTTACTTCTGTACTTTGATCTTGATAATTTGCATTACTTACAGCACTATCACTATAAGCTTTAGATAATACCATACGTGGCATGATACTATTATCATTACTATTATATCGAACAGAGCAAGCTTGACCTATTTTTATATCTAAACCATCTGCAATTTGTTTAGCTTTGGATCTTGCATCTGCTAAAGCAAGATCTAAAGCTTGTTTTTGATATTTTGCCACATCTACGATACTATAAGTAAAACCTCCAATAGTTGTAATACCAGACTGCATTGCTATATCTGTAATTTTTGCAATTAAACTAAAATCAGTTAAATTTACATTAAGACTGCGTCTTGCTATATAACCAACTAAAGTACTATTACCATCTTTATAATTATATTTAGGGCTAAGATTAATGTTATCTGCTTTAATATTCTTATCATCTAATTTAGCAGCTTTTATATTAGCAAAAAAATTGTTAACAATAGTTTCTACCTTGTCTTTAGCCACACTTGCTTCATTATTCTCAGAAATAGCCTCAAAATTTAAAGTCACAAGATCATAATTAGCACTAACTTTACCTACACCATTAACAACAATAGATCTTTCACAACCAACAGCAGCATCAGCAGTATTTATAGCTGTAGCAAAAGTTAAAAGACATAATGCATATTTCAATAAACTTTTCATAAACATACCATACACTTAAAATAAAAATATCAGGACAACTTAAGATAGCTATCCTGATATTTAAATAAATCTATACCTTATTTTTTATGCAATTGTCTTGCACCTTCAGCTGTTGCAATTACAAGATCTAAAGTACTTTCCTCATCAGCTGCAGCTTCAACACCAGCACCTACAGCACCCTCTAAAATAGGAGCATCAGCTATTCTAACACGAGCTCTTTGTTCGTCATCTAACATAGCAATAGCAGCTTGAGAACTAATAACGCCTGAACCTAAATCAGCAAGTACTACCACACCATCACCTTGATCTGCTTTTTTGATAGCTTCTAAAACTTTTTTAGGATCTGTACCTAAACCTCCTTGAGCATTTCCACCTGCTGGAAAAATTGGCATTTTAGTACCATCTTTGCAAGAGATTTGTTGCACCATATCGCAAATACCCTCAGCGACCTTGCTTGAATGGGAAACAACAACAATTCCTATCATGATTACTCCTTAACTTAACACTTAACTGCTTATTACGGTTATATTCTATCTCTTTTTAAGAAACTTTAGTTATTTTAAACGAAATTTTTTAGATTTTAATATCAAATATTGACCGAACTCAAAATAATTAAATAAAGCTTTAGTATAAACTTCATTTTAATGTAGACTATTTGAAACTATTTCATAGATACAATAAAAAAACAAGATCATATACACAGTCAAAAAAAGGAAATCTATATGCAAAGTTTTAATTTAAAAAATTTAGTTTGGCATAAAGGACAATTAAATCATAATTATGATAACCATAGCATTAAAGTAATTACTAGAGCCCATACAGATCTGTGGCAAAGAACTTATTATCACTTTCAAAATGATAATGCACCAATGCTACTTATGCAAATAAGTGAAAAATATTTTAGCTTTGAAGTAAAAGTAAATTTTGCCTATAAAAAACGTTTTGATCAATGCGGTATTATTTTATATCAAGATAGTCAAAATTGGATTAAAGCCTCTATTGAATATGAAAATCAAGAGTTTAATCATCTAGGATGTGTAGTAACTAATTTAGGTTATAGTGATTGGTCTACTATAGAAGTTAATAGCAATATTAATACTATGTACTATCGATTAAGCCGTCGTGATGATGATTTTTGTGTACAATATTCATTTGATGGTATCAAATACTCTCAAATGAGAATATTTCATATGTTTAATGTTAAAGATAGTGTAAATATTGGTATTTATGCATGTTCACCTAATGAGTCAAGTTTTGAAGCAATATTTAGTGACTTTACTCTTAAAGAGTGTATGTGGGAAGCTCATAAGGAATAAATAAAAACACCCCAGAAGTTTGCAACTTACTGGGGTTAAGACACCTAACTAAACTTCTTAATCTAAGCTAACTCATCAATCAAACCTTTACACTTAGCTCTATACTTTGCATTTAGCTCATGTTCATTAATATTTTGTTGGTCTTGATCATCGCCTCTTGTTTTTTGAGCTTTAATAGTCTTAGCTAAAGCTTGTACTTTACGTTTAAACACAAGATTTTCTGGCATTAAAGCAGGTCTTGGTATGATGGAGTATACTAATTCTTGAGTCATACAAACCTCCTTTTAATAAATCACTTATTCCTACCTATAGTATCGTATGATTTTAGCTTTATTATTGACTTTATAAGAAAATTTCTTATAAACATACAATAGTGTTTGTGATAATTTAGTGCATAAAATACATTATATTAAACATATTTACTTGCAAATTAAGGCTATTTGCACTGATAATGTTATACTTGAGATATTACGATTTTTTTAACCACTAATAAAAGAGAATATTATGAGCATGTGTGATTGCCTAAACAATAAAGATTTAATAAAGGGTCAAAAGCGTTTACGTATTGCTATTCAAAAGTCAGGACGCTTAACAGAAGATACAGAGAAACTATTTAAAAGTGCAGGTATTCAATTTGAATTAAATAAAAACCATCTGCTCTCCCATGCCCAAAATCTTCCTATAGATATTTTACGTGTTAGAGATGACGATATTCCCGGCTTAGTTATGGATCATGTTGTAGATTGGGGTATTGTAGGTCAAAATGTACTTGAAGAAACTATGATGCAAAGAGCAACTGATGGCCTGCCAATAGCTTATAAAGAAGTAATGAAGTTAAACTATGGTGATTGTCGTTTATCATTAGCAATACCTCAAGAAATGCAATGGAACGGTTTTGAATGTCTTGAAGGTAAAAAAATTGCTACTACCTATCCATTCTTACTAAAAAGAAAGTTTAAGGAATTAAATATTAATATTAAAACAGTAATGCTAACAGGCTCTGTTGAGGTGGCTCCAAGAGCAGGGCTTGCTGATGCTATCTGTGATCTTGTATGCACAGGTGCAACTTTAGCTCAAAATGGTTTAAAAGAAGTAGAAACCATCTACACATCTAAAGCTGTATTAATTGGTAGAGATCAAGAACTTTATCCGGAAAAACAAGCTACAGCTGATCTAATTATCCCAAGATTAAAAGGTGTTATGGCAGCTAAAGAAAGTAAATATATCATGATGAATGCACCAAAAGATAAATTATTACAAATAAGTTCTATCCTACCAGGTGCTGAAACCCCTTCTATTATTGAACTTGAAGGCTGTGAAGATCGTGTAGCAATGCATGTAGTATCTCGTGAAAAACTATTTTGGGAAACTATGGAAGAGCTAAAGAAGCTAGGTGCTACTTCTATCTTAGTTGTACCAATTGAAAAGATGCTAGATTAATGAGGTAAACTATGGAAATATTGAAATTAGAAGAATTAGATGATCTTGCATTTAAACAAGCTCTAACAAGACCTGCTATCATGCAAAGCACAAAGGTTATGCAAATTGTTAAAGATATTATCGAAGATATCAAAAACAATGGTGATGTAGCTTTAAAAAAATATTCTAAAGAGCTTGATAAATTTGATGGTGATAATATCAAAGTAAGTGAAGAGCAAATACAAAAAGCTTGCGATAATTTAGATCCTAAACTTAAAAAAGCTATTGATAATGCTTATAAAAATATTAAGCACTTTCACAAAGCTCAAAAAAGAAAAAAAATAACAGTAAAAACTGCTAAAGGTATTATTTGTGAACAACACAGTCATGCTATTGAAGCTGTAGGCTTATATGTACCAGGTGGCTCTGCACCTTTAGTATCAACTGCCTTAATGTTAGCAGTACCAGCAAAGATTGCAAGATGTGAGCAAATAATTCTTTGCTCACCACCTCCAATAAACGATGCTATTTTGTATGCTGCCTCAAAAGCTGGAATTAAAGATATATATAATTTAGGTGGTGCTCAAGCTATTGCAGCTATGGCTTACGGTACTCAAACAGTACCAAAAGTACTTAAAATCTTTGGACCTGGCAATCAATATGTCACTATGGCTAAACGTCTAGTTAGTGATGATAATTTAGGTGCTGCTATTGATATGCCTGCTGGACCTTCTGAGGTTTTAGTTATAGCAGATAAACATGCTAAAGCTTCATATATAGCTTCTGATCTTTTATCACAAGCAGAGCATGGCAATGATAGTCAAGTTATTTTACTATCAGATAGTTTAAGCTTAATTGAGCAAGTTAATGAGCAATTAAACAGCCAACTTGCAGCCTTACCTCGTAAAGAAATTGCAACTGTAGCTCTATCTCACTCACGTGCAATTTTATGTAAAGATTTAGCTTTATGCTGTAAAATTTCTAATGAATATGCCCCTGAGCATTTAATATTACATGTAACAAATGCTAAAAAATTACTGCCAAATCTAAAAAATGCAGGCTCTATCTTTGTAGGTGCTTATACACCAGAATCATTAGGAGATTATGCATCTGGCACTAATCATACTTTACCTACCTATGGTTATGCAAAGACAGCCTCTGCTTTAGGCCTTGACGACTTTAAGCGTCGCTATACAGTACAGTATGCAAGTAAAGCAGGTCTTAAAGCTTTATCAAAGACTGTAGAAACATTAGCTGATGCTGAGAGCTTGTTTGCTCATAAAAATGCTGTAAGCATAAGAACAAAGGACTAAAAAATGGATTTTACAAAACTTGCAACTAAACATGTTAATGATCTAGTACCATATCAATCAGCTCGTCGTATTGGTGGACATGGACATAATTTTTTAAATGCTAATGAATCACCTAAGAGTGAATTTTATATTTTTAATTCAACTACTTTAAATCGTTATCCTGATTGTCAGCCTAATGAAGTGGTAACAGGTTATGCTGATTACGCTAATGTTGCTCACAATCAAGTTTTAGTTACTCGTGGCTCTGATGAGGCTATTGGTCTTTTAGTTCGTGCTTTTTGCGAACCATATCAAGATGGTATCATTATAGCACCACCTGCTTATGGTATGTATGAAATTGCAGCTAATACCAATATGGCAAAAGTTGCTTATGCTAAACGTAATGATGATTTTAGTCTAAGTGCTGAAGCTATACTTGAAGCAAAAAACCAAGCTGATTTTAATGTTAAGCTTGTATTTATTGACTCACCTGCAAATCCATTAGGCATTTTATTTGACACTAATGAACTTATTTATTTGCTTGAGCATATGAGTGATAGCTTAATTGTTGTAGATGAAGCCTATATTGAATTTGCCCAAGAACACACCACAGTACCATTAATGCAAAAATACAAAAATTTGGTGGTATTAAGAACTTTATCTAAAGCCTTTGCACTAGCTGGTATACGTTGCGGTTTTGCCTTAGCTCAAAAAGAAGTTATTGAGCTTTTAACTAAAGTAATTGATCCTTATCCAATTGCAGATCCTGTAGCTCAAATAGCAAAACAAGCCTTAGCTCGTGGTGGTATTGAATTAATGCAGCAAAGAGTACAAGAGTGCTTACAAAGACGTGAGCAATTACATACTGAGCTATTAAAATTAAATATTGTAGAGTCAATTCACCCAAGCTTTGCTAATTTCCTTTTGGTTAAATTTAAAGATGGTCCTAAGATATTTGACTATGTAGCTCAAAAAGGTATTATCTTACGTTCTTTTGAAACTAAAAAAGGCTTAGAAAATACTATACGTATTTCTATTGGCTCAGCCGAAGAGTTAAATGAACTTATGAAAGCCCTAACTTCTTTTGTGGAGAGCTAAAGTGAAAAAATATTTATTTATAGATCGCGATGGTACATTAGTTAATGAGCCTTATGACTATCAAGTAGATAAACTTGAAAAAATTAGCTTAAAAAAAGATGTAATTAGTGCTTTATTAAAATTAAAGGATAATGGCTATAGTTTTGTAATGGTATCTAATCAAGATGGATTAGGTACACAATCTTTTCCTTTAGAAGATTTCACTCTTTGCCATGAATTCATTTTAAATATTTTCTCATCTCAAGGTATTGAGTTTGAACAAGTTTTAATCTGCCCACATTTTGAACAAGATAATTGTACTTGTCGTAAACCAAAAATAGGTCTAGTATTGCCTTACTTACAAGATACTACTTGGGATAGAAGTAAATCCTATGTTATAGGTGATAGAAATACAGATAAACTTTTAGCTGATAACATGGGACTTAAAAGCTTTATCCTAACGGATACTTGTACTTGGAATAACATTGTACATGATATCTTAAATCAAGATAGAACAGCTACAATTGAGCGTAATACTAAAGAAACCCAAATTAAAGTTAGTGTAAATCTTGATAATAATAACTTTAAACATATTGATACAGGTATTGGTTTTTTTGATCATATGCTCGATCAAATTGCTACTCATGCCCAAATTGGTATGGATATAACAGTTAAAGGTGATTTACAGGTTGATAGTCACCACACCATTGAAGATACAGCTTTAGCTCTAGGCAGTGCTATTAAAACAGCTCTTGGCGATAAACGTGGTATAGCACGTTTTGGTTTTGTATTACCAATGGATGAATTACATGCAAAAGTTTTTGCTCTTAATACCATTGATGATAAAGATATTGAAGTCTGCTTGGATATAAGTGGTCGTCCTTATGCAAACTTGCATTTTAATGCAAACTTTACTCGTGATAATATCAATGGTTTTGAGACACAAATGGTATCACACTTTTTCCAATCACTAGCTTTTGCTATGGGACTTACCTTATATATGCAAGTTGATGAAGGAAATTGTCATCATCAAGTTGAGGCTTTATTTAAAGCTTTTGCTAGAGCATTAGGACAAGCCATAAAAGTTAATGGAAATAGCTTACCATCATCAAAAGGAGCTTTATAATGAAGCTTGCGATTATTGATACAAAAGCCTGTAATTTAAACTCTGTTTATCAAGCCTTAAAAAGGCTTGATTGTGATATTATCACAAGTTCAAATGAAAAAGAACTTGTACAAGCTGATAAATACATATTACCAGGTGTTGGTAGTGCTCAAGCTGTTATGCATGGTATCGAAAACTTTCATTTACAAGAATTTATTTGCAATACTAAAAAAGATCTTTTAGGTATTTGTTTAGGCATGCAGATTCAAGCTAAAGAATCTTTAGAGGTACCACTAAATAGTGATGTAACTAATATAGCTTGTCTTAATATTATAGATGCATGTGTGCAAAAGATTGATAGTAAAGAGCAAGCACTACCTCACATGGGATGGAATCAAATAAGTTTTAGTGATAATAATCCACTATTTGCTAATATTAGTCCTAATGCTTTTTTCTATTTCGTACACTCTTATTGTATAGCAGTTAATCCTTACACCATAGCTACTTGTAATTATGGTATGGATTTTAGTGCTGCAATCAATAAAGATAATTTTTATGGTGTGCAATTTCACCCTGAAAAATCAGGACTTAATGGTCATAAACTTTTAGAGAATTTTATTAAATTATAAGCTTGTGGTAGTTACATGATAATTCCAGCAATCGATCTATCTTGTGGTCAAGTAGTAAGATTAAAACAAGGTGATTTTAATCAAAAAACTATTTTTAAATTAAATCCTCTATCTCGAATTTTACGAGCTTACCATGATGGGGCTAAGCTTATGCATATTGTTGATTTAGATGGAGCAAAAAATCCCCATCAAAGACAATTTGCTATGATTAAGCATCTAGTTAAAGCAAGTCCCATTCCTATTCAAACAGGTGGTGGTATACGCTCAGTCAGTGATGTAGAAATTTTACTAAAATTAGGTGTTGAACGTGTAGTTATTGGTTCTTTTGCACTTATGCATCCAGAACTTGTACGAGGTATCTTAAAGCGTTTTGGACCTGATGCCATTACTTTAGCTTTTGATGTTAATATCAAGGCAGATGGTAAAGCTTATGTTGCAACTCATGGTTGGCAAGAAACATCCAATATAACTATCGATGAAATTTTAAAGCGTTATTTAAGTTTAAATTTAAAGCATATTTTAGTTACAGATATTAGTAAGGATGGCATGATGCAAGGAGCTAACTATAACTTATACAGCTATCTTGCCCAGCGTTATGATAATTTAGATATTATAGCCTCAGGAGGCATTTCAAGCCTTGAAGATGTAAGAAAAACAGCTCTATCAGGTGCAACCTCTGTGGTCTTAGGTCGCTCCTTACTTGAGGGTAAATTTACTGTTAAGGAGGCTATTGCATGCTGGCAAAACGCATAATACCTTGTCTTGATGTTAAAGATGGTGTAGTAGTTAAAGGTGTTCAATTTAGAAATCATGAAATAGTTGGTGATATTGTTACATTAGCTAAGCATTATGCAGATACTGGTGCAGATGAGCTAGTTTTTTATGATATCAGTGCCTCTGCTGATAATAAAAGAGTAAGTAAAGATTGGGTAAGCAAAATAGCTAGCTGTATTAATATTCCTTTTGCTGTAGCAGGTGGTATTAGAACGATTGAAGATGCTGCTGAAATTTTGGCAAATGGTGCAGATAAAATCTCAATTAATTCACCAGCTTTAGCTGATCCTAATTTAATTACTAAACTTGCAGATAGATTTGGTGTGCAATGTATAGTTGTAGGTATTGACAGTTATTATGATAAAACAACAGATAGTTATTTAGTTAAACAATTTACAGGAAATGAACATAAAACTGTTACAACTAAATGGCAAACTTTAGATTGGGTAGCTACTGTTCAAAAATTAGGTGCTGGTGAAATTGTGCTTAATATGATGAATCAAGATGGTATGAAAAATGGATACGATCTTGTACAATTAGCAAAGGTTAGAGCAATTTGCCATGTACCTTTAATCGCTTCAGGTGGAGCTGGTAATATGCAGCATTTTTATGATGCTTTTACTATAGGCAAAGTTGAAGGAGCTTTAGCTGCTTCAGTTTTTCATAAAGGCGAAATTGCTATTGGTGATCTAAAAAATTACTTAATTGAAAGAGGAGTTTGTATTCGTGACTGAGTATTGTCATGGCTTTGAGCTATTAAATGAGCTTGATTTTGATAAAGGTAATGGACTAATTCCAGCTATTGTGCAGGATGCTCAAAGTGGTCAAGTTTTAATGCTAGGCTATATGAATAAAGAATCTTTACAGCTTACTATTAAAACCAAAAAAGTAACATTTTTTAGCAGAGATAGACAAAAACTATGGACTAAGGGTGAAGAAAGTGGAAACTTTTTACATGTAAGAGCAATCACCTGTGATTGTGATAAGGATACCCTATTAGTCATGGCACGACCTGAAGGTCCTACTTGTCATCTTGGAACTACAAGTTGTTTTAATGAATCACCTCTTGCTGATTCTACAGCAAGATATCTTTTAGCTTTAAAAAATAAACAGTCTCTAACTTAGCGAGGAAATTATTAATGACAGAGCCGACTATGCACATTGGACTTGAACCACAAACTGTAATCATTTTCAGTGTGCTAGCTTTATTAGCATTATGTGTTGATATTTATGCTCATCGCGGAGATGAGCCTATTGCTCTCCCTTCAGCTATAAAATGGACCTTATTTTGGATTGTTGTAGGTCTATGTTTTGCTATATTTTTATATTTGCATTTTAATGCACAAATTGCCTCTTTATACTTAGCTGGATATTTATTTGAGCTTGCTCTATCTGTTGATAATCTTTTTGTTATGATGGCTATTTTTGCTTGGTTTAAAATACCAGATAAATACTGTCATAGAGTTTTATATTGGGGTGTATTAGGTGCAATTTTCTTTAGATTAGTCTTTGTAATCATAGGTTCTGCTCTCTTTGCTATGGGACCTGTTGTAGAGTTACTCTTTGCTTTACTTGTAGCAGTTTCTGGCTTTATGATGCTACGTAAAAAAGATGATGATAATACTCATAATGACTTTTCACATCATTTTGCATATAAAGCAGTAAGAGCCTTTATACCTGTGTACCCACGCCTAGTAGGTCATAGTTTCTTTTTATCTAAAGCTCATGTAGATGAAGAGCTTAAACAAGAACATAACAAAGATTTAATTTTAAAAAGAACAGGTAAGTACTTTGCTACACCTTTATTTTTATGCTTAGTTATTATTGAAACTACTGATATCATGTTTGCCTTTGATTCAGTACCTGCTGTTATTGCTATTAGTCGCGAACCTTTAATAGTATATAGTGCTATGATTTTTGCAGTAATGGGTCTTCGCTCTATGTACTTTGTGTTAGATGCTTTACGTAAATACTTAGTACATTTAGAAAAAGCTGTAACAATCTTGCTATTTTTCATTGCTTTTAAACTAGGTGCCTCTGCATTACTGCATCTAACTGGCTTTGGTCTTGATATTGATGTTTATACATCTTTACTAGTAATTGCTGTTATTTTAGGTTTAGGTGTAATTGCAAGCTTTATCTTTCCAAATAAAGAGCAAAATAAAACTAATGCTTAAGTTTTAACCTAAACTATTCTTGCCCTGATAGCTTAAACTATCAGGGTTTTAATTTAGTATCATTTTAGTTTGTTTATTAAAGTAATAAATTGTTACAACTAACGTTACAGCACTTAAAGCCAACATAAAATAAAAAGCACTATCTATGGTATTACTTAGATCGATAGCAAAACCACAAATTATAGGTACTATAGTCATACCACAACCAAAAACAGCTTGAAAAAAACCAATAGCACTTGAGCGCCTGCTTGCATCCACATATAATAAACTTTGAGAATTACACCAGGCAAACATCATACCTCCATTTAAACCTGCAAAAAATTGTAAGGCAATAATTATATAAATATTATTAGTCTGTGACATGATCAAACAATAAGCTATCATTAGTACTAGATTTAAATATAACCAAAATCTAGCACCAATCTTAATAGAAAAATTGGAAGATGCAAAAAAAGCAGAGCTTGAAGCTGTAATAATATAAATAATACTTAAAAACCCTACTTCAACATGAGTACCACCAACTAAGTAAGCTTTTTGTGAAGCAAAAGACATTACACTAGCTTGTAAAATACCTTGTTGAACAAAAGCTAAAAAAGAAAAAAAGATTAAGTTCTTATCCTTAACCACACTAATTTTATCTAAGATTTTAGTTTTTAAAGTAGGTACAGCTAACTTATCTAATGGAGATAGAGGAACAATATCTTCTTTAGGAGGCTCTTTTAAACTTAAAGAGATCATACTTGCAGCTAAAGCACAAAATAAAGCACATTGGCATAAAAAAACCATCCCCAAATGCTCATAACTAAAGGTTGAAATAATAAAGGCAATAAAAATACCTCCATTTACTGATGCAAAAATAAGCCCCATATGTTTTTGCAATAAGTGTTTTTCAACGCCTTGTACATATAACACAATAAAACTTATCCACAATGCTGCTCCTAGTCCTGAAACAATATTACCTATTAAAAAACCTATACCATCAGGACTAATAACACGACACAAAGCACCTAAAAAAGCAAAACTACAAGCTGCTATAATTAAATATTTATGCCGTCCATTTAAATCAGCAAAGACACCGGCTGGAAAACGACATAACATTTGTATTGCACCATATGCACCTACAATAATACCTACAAAATCAGCACTTAATTTAAGTCCTAATAAATAAGGTGTAGAATATGGCACAAATACATATTGTGCATACCAAAAAAATGCTATTATGATAAGCAACTTAACTCTATTATGCATGATAAGACCTTTGTTTGATTGTAATTGATTTTTTTATTATTAATATTAGCTAGCTAACTTTAATTACAATATAACCCTAAATATACAAAACTTTACTGGCTAAAACTCTTATATCATAAATAGGTATTGTAATGTAATGAATTAACTTTTAGCCTATATATCGCTTATTGTACACATTTGTTCTTAAAGAAAGTACTCTTTAATTTTCTTATAAGTAAAATTATCATGTAAATACTATAAACTTAACTTTTATATGATTTTTATTCTTAATAATATATTTTTATTATCTATTAATTTATTATGGCGAACTAAGCTACATGGTTGACTTCACATTTTTATAAATTAGAAATAAATATACACTAAAACCACTAGTGCA
>CALXNP010000045.1 GCA_944389785.1 uncultured Anaerobiospirillum sp. | reverse complement strand
TCATTGATGCTCTGCTTAAAGCCTCAATAACTTTATGATTTGATATATTAATACCAGCTTGTCTTACTTTATAATAGTCAATATAAATCCACAAGTTAGCATCTATGTAAGCTAAAACCTTAAAAAATCAATAGATCTATTTAAAGAGCAGTTAAAGTCGCTTAGGACTTAGTCTTAGTCCAACTTTTAACTATTATTTAAGTTGGAAAGTTGAGTTACTAATCTATTGATAATAAATAAAAAGCAGCAAGATTAAAATGCTGCTAAGTATTTTAAAACACTAATCTTATTAGTTGTTTGCACGCTGATATTTAAACTAATAACGCTTCATGAAAAGCTTGATTATTGCCATTTTGCTCTTTACTTTTTTGTTTATAGGCTTTTTGTTTATTAAGTAATAGATTAAAGCTTTTCTTTTTAGTTTTCCTTTTTATATTTTCAACACTAATAAATAAAAATAGAGCATAGATAATAGCACTATCATCTATATATAGAGAGCTTGCTTGATTTTGACCAACATTATTAATATGACTTATATGTTTTAAAGCTGTAGCTAAAGTTAAAAGTTCAAGATTAAAATCAAAATCATTGCTAGATTGTAAATTATTATTTAATAGATTTTTATTAATGCTAGCGATAAAGTCAGATCTACTCAATAAGGAAGTTAAACTATTATAATTTAAAGGTCCTAAACCTTGTTGTAACAGCTTATAAGAGTTGTTTAAGACATTATTAGCTTGAGTATTTAATAGGCATTGAGTACTATTGTTTGGTATTAAATTTGATTTATGTATTGTGTTAGTGCCTGATGTAGCTTGTGTATTTGTACTAGCTTGATTTTGACACAAGTTATTAGCAGTATTTTTAAAACTAGCATCATCATACTTAGCGTTATCTCTAGCCTGTTTTAAAGCATTAGCCTGTAATAACAAGGCTTGTTGATTTTGTGATGATGAATATGAAGCTAAATACATATATTACATCCTTAAAAACTCAATGCTCTTTATTGGTGCATTTTATTTTCAGCAACAGCATTCGTTTTTTATTATCTATATTCCTAGTATTTGTCATAGCAAAGCTTGTGCCTGTTTTTAACCAATTGAAATATAAGGATAATATTTTTATTAAAATTTTATATGTAAGACAGCTTTTGCCGTTTTAGGCAAGATTTTAGTTAAAAAGATAGAGTGAATTTGCTTAATTAAAAGCTATTTTTTACCAACTTGTGGTCTTTTATTGCAAAAATTTATGCTAGCAAGGTATAATCAAAGTGTTTTAGAACTATCAGCTATTTTGTTGAAAAATCTAATAAAATTTATAAATAGTTATTATTGTCAATTAACAAAGACTTAAGGTCTTATTTTTTGGGAGCTTTTTTATGCGCGTGCTTAAATTTGGTGGAACTTCAGTAGCAAATGCAGATCGTTTTTTAAATGTTTCTGAGATAGCTATTAACACCGCAAAGCAAGAACAAACAGCACTGGTGCTATCGGCTCCTGCCAAGATCACTAATTTACTGGTAGCTTTAGTAAAAGATAGCGTAAGTGGCGGGGATGGTAGCAAAGAAATAGCACAAATCCGCACCATTATTGAGCCATTAATTGAAAGTTTACATAAGGTGTATTCAAATTTAGATGCTAGTAAATTATTGAAAGACTTTAACACCACAATAAGCTTAATAGAAAGAAAAGTACAAGGTATTTCTTTATTAGGTACTTGTCCTGAGCTTGTTGAAGCTTTTATTGAGTCACGTGGTGAAAGTTTTTCTATTGCTATTATGCATGAGTTGCTAAAAGCTCGTGGCTATAAAGTAAGAGTAATTGATCCTGTTTATGTTTTAGTTACAGAAGGTGGTGTTTTAGAGGCTTCTGTAAACATTGAAAAATCAAAAGAACGCTATATAACTTTAGAAGATGATAAAGATGCAATTACTTTAATGTCTGGCTTCTGTGGTGGTGATAGTAAGGGTAATTTAGTACTATTAGGCAGAAATGGCTCTGATTATTCTGCTGCTTGTTTAGCTGCAATATCTTCTGCAAGTTGTTGTGAAATTTGGACTGATGTAGATGGTGTATATAGCTGTGACCCACGTTTTGTTAGCGATGCAGTGCTATTAAGACGTATGTCTTACAAAGAGGCTATGGAATTATCTTATTTTGGTGCCAAAGTCTTACATCCACGTACTATTGCACCTATTGCCCAGTTTAAAATTCCTTGCTTAATTAAAAATACTTTAAATCCTCAAGGTGAAGGTACTTTAATTTCTGATGATACTGACAAGTCCATACCAATTAAGGGTATTTCAGATTTAAAAAACATCTCTTTAATTAATATTTCAGGTCCTGGTATGAAAGGTATGGTAGGTATGGCTGGACGCTTATTTACTGCTGTATCTCGTGCTAATGTATCTATTGTATTAATTACTCAATCTTCTTCTGAGTATTCAATTTCGTTTTGTGTTTACACTCAAGATGTACCACGTACAAAGAGTGCTATTAATAATGAGTTTTTACTAGAATTAAAAGAAGGTATTTTAGATCCAATAGAGATTGTAGATAAAAGAGCAATTATATCTGTTGTTGGTGATGGCATGCGTACAATGCGTGGTACTTCAGGTAAATTCTTTAGAGCCTTAGCTCAAGCTAATATTAATGTTAATGCTATAGCTCAAGGTTCTTCAGAGCGCTCAATTAGTGCTGTAATTTCAGAGGATAAAGTAGCTGAGGCAATTACTATTTGTCATTCTAGTTTCTTTAGCACCAAACAAGTAATTGATATTGTATTAGTTGGTGCAGGTGGTGTTGGTGCTGCTTTACTTGAGCAAATTAAAAAGCAAAAAGCTGCTTTACAACAAGATAATGGTATTGATATTAGAGTTGTAGGTATTGCTAATTCAAAAAGCTTTGTTGTAGATCCTCAAGGTATTGATTTAGATAACTACAAACAACTATTAGAACAAGCTACAGAAAGCTTTGATATTGTTCGTTTAAAGCGTCTTGTTGATGACAGTCACCTTGTTAATCCTGTATTGGTGGATTGTACTTCTAATGAAAAATTAGCTTTAACTTATCTTGAGTTTATGGAGATAGGTTTCCATGTTGTTACACCAAATAAAAAGGCAAATACTGCAAGTTATGAGTATTATAAGACTTTACGCTCTGTAGCTCGTAAAAACCATCGTAAATTCCTATATGAAGCAAATGTTGGAGCAGGTTTGCCTGTAATTAATACTTTACAAAACTTATTAGCCGCAGGTGATAAGTTAATTGAATTTAATGGTATTATGTCAGGCACTTTATCTTATATTTTAGGTTTAGTAGAAGATGGTATGACTTTGTCAGAGGCTACTAAAAATGCTTATGATAAAGGTTTTACAGAACCAAATCCATGTGATGATTTAGATGGTATGGATGTAGCTCGTAAGCTTTTAATTTTAGCTCGTGAGTGTGGTTATAAAATAGAGCTTAGTGATATTGATATAGAATGTGCTGTAGATAAGAAGTATCTACAGGGTGATAACATACAAGAAATCTTTGCTAATTTAGCACTAGCAGATGAAGTCTTTAGTAAAAAGGTTGCAGAGGCAAAAGCTCAAAATAAAGTGTTGCGTTATGTTGCTTCTATTAATAATGGTAAATGTGCTTGTAAGATAGTAGCTGTAGATAGCAGTGATCCTTTATTTAAAGTAAGAGGCGGAGAAAATGCTTTGGCCTTTACTTCATCATACTATCAACCAATTCCTCTTGTAATTCGTGGCTATGGTGCAGGTACTGAAGTTACAGCAGCAGGTGTCTTATCTGATATCTTACGTCTTCAAAATTGGACAAGAGAGGGCTAAATAATGGCAAAAGTTTATAAAGCATATGCTCCTGCCTCTGCTGCTAATTTATCTGTAGGTTTTGATTTATTAGGCATGGCTCTTGCACCTATTGATGGTAGCAGTTTGGGCGATACTGTAAGTGCTTCTTTAGCACAAAATCAAGAAATTGAAATTATTGTAGAGGGTAAATATAAAGATAAATTACCTAGTGATATCAAAAAGAATATTCTATATGATGCTTACTTGTTATTTAAGCAAGAATTAGCAAAACGTAATTTATCATATAAACCAACTAAGCTTGTATTAGATAAAGCTTTGCCAGTGTGTTCTGGTTTAGGTTCTAGTGCTGCTAGTGTTGTAGCTGCAGTAATGGCCTTAAATGCTTATCATGATAAACCTTTAAATTCTCATGAAGAGCTCATGCTTATGGGTAAGCTTGAAGGTAAAATTTCAGGTGCTATTCATTATGACAATGTAGCTCCATGTTATTTTGGTGGTCTACAATTAGTTGTGGATGAGGGAGATACTATATCCTGTAATTTAAACTTTTTTGACAATTTATATATTGTTTCAAGTTTTCCAGGAATTAAGGTATCAACTTCTCAAGCTCGTTCTATCTTACCAGCTCAATATACAAGATCAGATGCTATTGCATACGCAAGACGTCTTGCTATGTTTGTACATGCTTGTCATACACAAAATGAAGCTTTAGCTACACAATGTTTTGTTGATGTTATAGCAGAACCATATAGAGCAAAGCTCATACCAAACTTTGATAGAGTAAAAGAGCATGGTGTAGGTCTTAATGCTGTGGCTACAGGAATTTCAGGTTCTGGTTCTTCAATATTTAGCATATATAGAGACCTAGATAGTGCTAAAGCTATGAAAGAATATTTAGAACGTAATTTTATTGCTAATGCTGACGGTTTTGTCAATATTTGTAAGGTTGATAAGTTAGGTGCTAGAGTTAGCGAACAAGAGGAATAAAATGCAATTACATAATTTAAAACATAATGAGCAAAAAGTTAGTTTTAGTGAAGCTGTAAAACTAGGTATAGGTAAGGATCAAGGTTTATTCTTTCCACCACAGATTGAGCCATTATCACAAGTTGATGATCTTTTAGATTTAGATTTTGTTAGTCGCTCACAAAAAATTTTACGTCATTTAATAGGTGATGAAATTGCTGACTTAGAAGAAATAGTTGAAGATGCTTTTTCATTCCCATTAAAACTACAACAAGCAAAAAACAATATTTATGCCTTAGAATTATTTCATGGACCAACCTTAGCTTTTAAAGATTTTGGTGCAAGATTTTTAGCTCGCGTACTAAAAGCTGTTAAAGATGATGGACACTTAACTATTTTAACAGCAACTTCTGGTGATACAGGTGCTGCCGTAGCTGATGCTTTTTACAAGCAAGATGGTATTGATGTAGTTGTATTATTTCCTAAAGGCAAGATCTCAAAATTACAACAAAAGATGATTGACACCTTAGGTTCTAATATTAGAGCCGTAGAAATTAATGGTACTTTTGATATGTGTCAAGATCTAGTAAAGACTGCTTTTTTAGATGAGCCTTTTAGACAAGCTGTAGGTTTAAATTCAGCTAATTCTATTAATATAGCAAGATTATTAGCTCAAGTTTGTTACTATTTTGAGGCTATTGCTCAATTAGATAAAGCAAAACGTGATGATGTGGTATTTTGTGTACCATGTGGTAATTTTGGTAATATTTGTGCAGGTTTAATTGCTAAAGCTTTAGGACTTAAGTGTAACTTTATTGTAGCTACTAATGCTAATGATACAGTACCAAGATATTTACATACAGGCAAATGGGAGCCAAAGGATACTATAGCTTGTATGTCAAATGCTATGGATATATCTCGTCCTAATAATTGGCCACGTGTTGAAGCTTTATTTAAAATGCAAGGTTGGGATTTATCCTCACTAAAATATGGCTCTGTCAGTGATGATATTACAGCTAAAACTATGCAGGAGCTTAAGGATGATTATATCTTAGAACCTCATGCAGCTGTAGCTTATAGAGTCCTTAAAGATAATTTGCAAGAGGGACAAACAGGTATTTTCTTGGGTACAGCTCATAGTGCTAAGTTTAAAGGTGATGTAGATAGAATTTTAGATATTGATCTGCCTCTGCCTAAAGCTATAGCAGATAAGATTAATTTACCAAGTTTAAGTGTTACTTTAAATAATGATTATGATGCTTTAAAAGCTTATATGACTAAAGAATTATTGAAGTAGAAATAAAAAGCTCTTGTTTAATTTATGAATTAGACAAGAGCTTTATAAAGAATATCTAAGTTTATTTATGCATTATATGGATTGTTCGATTGTAAATTATACATAGTATTTAATAATCTAATACCACTTGAAGTCTTAAAGATTTTTTCTCTAACAGAATATACTGCCTTGTCTTGTATCTTATCTTCATAAATATTAACGAGAAAATCAGCTTCAACTAAAATTTGAAAATCAATACCATCAATGCAATCATAGCTATGATGATGACCTACAATATATGCTATTCTATCTTTAATGTCAGCACAAAGTTTAAAGTTATCTAATAATTTTAATACTTCAGCCGGACCTTCTAATTCTTGATATTTACCCATGCTAGAGTGATATTTTTCTTCTGCCTTTTTTATACCTATATCATGAACTAAAGCTGTTACTTCTATAATATAGAGATCTTTTTCACTTAAATTTTCTTCAACTGCAATTATGCGAGCATAAGCATGTACTTTAGTAAAATGCTGTATGCGCATAGGATCACCACTATAATATTTGAGCATAGCTTCGTATATTTCCATAATACTTTTTTGGTAATTTATCTGCATAATTTATATCCTTAAACAACATAAAAAAGTATTTGATAACATAAGATATTATACATTTAATATATTTTAATTGTTAAAAAATTTAACTAATAACTATAATAATGCTATAGATTTTATTATGGAGTAAAAACTTAGTTTAAATTTACAAGTCAGATTTATGTTGATAATAAATAACTAAAAATATTTTATAAGATAAGCAAGCTTTGGCTAAAAATTAGTAAAATTTATACAATAACTAACAAATAGTACTGTAAAAAAGTTATTGTTATCTATTAGTCAAATGATATAATGTTAGTTTACAATATAGCAATAGGCTTTTATGCGTAGTTAGGAGAATATATGAACTGGCTTGAGAGATTATTACCAAAAAGCGATAACTCAAGTAAACATGAAATTCCAGAGGGCGTATGGACTAAATGTGACGCTTGCGATCAGGTGTTATATAGAGCAGAGCTTGAGAGAAATTTAAATGTTTGTCCAAAGTGTGGTCATCACATGCGTATAAGAGCTCGAGTAAGATTGAATTCATTTTTAGATCAAGGCTCTACAACTGAGATCGGTGCTGAATTAGAACCGCGCGATATTTTAAAATTTAAGGATTTAAAACGCTATAGTGATAGATTTCGTGCTGCTCAAAAGACTACTGGTGAAAAAGATGGTTTAGTTGTATTAAAAGGTACTTTAAAATCTTTACCAGTGGTAGCTTGTGCTTTTGATTTTGATTTTATGGCAGGTTCTATGGGTTCTGTTGTAGGATCACGCTTTGTATTGGCTGTTAATGAGTGTTTAAAGGATAGACGTGCATTGATTTGTTTTTCTACCTCAGGTGGTGCAAGAATGCAGGAGTCTTTATTCTCTTTAATGCAAATGGCTAAAACTTCAGCAGCTTTATCTCGTTTATCTAAAGCATCATTGCCTTTTATTTCAGTTATGAGTAATCCAACAATGGGTGGTGTGTCTGCTTCTTTGGCTATGTTAGGTGATATTAATATAGCAGAGCCTAAAGCTTTAATTGGTTTTGCAGGACCTCGTGTGATTGAGCAAACTGTACGTGAAAAACTTCCAGAAGGTTTCCAGCGTTCTGAGTTTTTGCGTGACAAAGGTGCTATTGATATGATTATAAAGAGAGGCGATTTACGTGATGAGATAGCTGATCTTATAGCTATGCTTATGAATGTTAATTTGCCAAGTGCTAATGATGTAGTTAGCAATGAAGATGAAAATACCTTAAACAAGGTGTAATACTCATATGTCTTTGTGTGATACATGCAAGCCACGTACTTTAGATATGTGGCTTTCTTATATAGAAAATCTTGATCAAAATAAAATTACTTTAGGTCTTGAGCGTATATCAAAGGCAGCCAATGTTTTAGAGCTTAATAATTTTTCTAAAAGTTATGTCATAACTGTAGCAGGTACTAATGGAAAGGGTACAAGTTGTCATCTATTAGCTCGTTTATTGCAAAGCTGTGGTTTTAAAGTAGGTCTTTACACTTCACCACATATACATAGTTTTACAGAAAGAGTACAGATAAATTCACAAAATGTAGCAGAGCAATTATTAGTTGATGCTTTTAGTTATATACAAGATAATAAAAAAGATATACCTTTAAGTTATTTTGAATATACTACTTTAGCTGCATTTTATTGTTTTTTAAAAGAACAATGTGATATTGTGATTTTAGAAGTAGGTTTAGGTGGAAGATTAGATGCTACAAATATCATAGATGCTAATTTAGCTTTGATTACCTCTATTGATTACGATCATACACAATTTTTAGGTAATACTTTAAGTGCTATTGCTAAAGAAAAAGCTGCTATTATTAAGAGCAATAGTGCTGTATTTATAGGTGATTTAGAATCTAGTGCTTACAATAGCGTACTTGAGCGTTTGGCTAATTATGGTAAATTAATTTATAGTTATAAGGATTTAAATGTAAGCTATGATGCTAACAATATCTATTGCCAAATAGACAATCATAACTTTAAATTTGTACGTGCTAATGCTCCTGTTAATTCAGTGATATTAGCTTGCAGTGCTTTTTATTATTTATGTAAATGTGTATTTACTCATTTAAACTTTAATTTAGAGGCTATTAATACTATATTACAAGATTTTAATTTACTTGGACGTATGAGCAAATTAGCAAGTAAGCCTAATGTAATTGTTGATGTAGCTCATAATGAGCAAGCAGCTAGACTATTAGCTAAAAATGTTAGTGTTTTAAGCTCAAAAGAGCATAGTATTGCTTTAATTGGTATGCTTAAAGATAAAGATATTCAAAGAGTATGTCAGTGTGTAGCAAATAGCTTTACAAAGTTTTATTTAACGAGCCTTGATACTCAAAGAGGGGCTCATTATTCTGTACTAGCTACAGCTTTAGCTCAATGTGGTATAGATAAAGAACAGATTTATTGTTTTGATAGTGTAGCAGAGGCTTTTAAAGCTGCATATAGCAGTTTGAGTGCTCAAGATAGTCTTTATATTTTTGGTTCATTTGTAACAGTAAGTTATGCTTTACAAATAAAAGATAAAATCATGGGAGTTTAAATATATGCAACTTGCCACTAAGATGAGAAATAGATTAATTGGACTGTTAATCATAGTTTCTTTTGTTTTGATTTTATTTCCTCTTATGATGAGTGATGAAAAGGAGCAACAAAATCGCAAAGATTTAATTGCTGTAAATAGAGATGGAGCTTTAATTAATGAAAAAGGTCAATTAGTAGAACCTCAAGAGCGTGATTATGCTACTTTATTAGCTCCTGAAAATGATGGCGTTAGCGGACAGATAAATATTACAAATGATAATTTGTATAATGAAGAGCAGTCAACACCAACACAACAAGCAACAGTGCAAAAACCTATGCAGCTTGAAAATAGCTATGATGCTCCACGTGTTGAAGTTAATAATAATCTTATGACTACTCCTCAAGAAGTTGAGCTCACTCCTAGTCCTACAACTATAACAACTCAAACTAGACCAAATACAAATGTAGAGACAGTAACAAAACCTCAAACAACAACTCAAACTATTAATAAGGTGCCTTCTACTACAAGTACAAATGCTAGTGGTATGTATACTATTCAAGTTGGAGCTTTTTCTGTAGTGGATAATGCTAACAAGATTATAGCTCAATTACGTCTTGAAGGTATTAGTGCTAATTTGAAAAAAGATGTAGTAAATGGTAAGACTATTTATCGAGTGCAGGCAGGGTCTGCAAATAATAAAGAAGATTTAAATGCTTTAGTTAGTCGTATTAAAAATATTACTACCTTACAAGGTAAGATTGTAAAGAGATAAATTATGTTTATTGATAAGCTACAAGCATATATAGATGAACTATTAGAAGTTAATAACTTTAAAGATGCTTCTTTTAATGGTTTACAAGTTGAAGGTAAACAAGTAATTAATAAAGTAATTACAGCTTCAACTGCTTCATTAGCTAGTATTAACTTTGCTATAGAGCAACAAGCTGACGTATTATTAGTACATCATGGCTTAATGTGGAAAGGTGATAATCCTTGTATTACAGGAGTATATAAAAAAAGACTAAAAGCTTTAATGGATCATGATATTAATCTTTTAGCTTACCATTTACCTCTTGATGCTAATAAGGCTCTAGGTAACAATAGTTATTTGTGCTCTGTTATTGATGGAGTTAATACTGATTATATAAATAGCAATGATGCAAGCTCAATTGCTATGACTACACATTTAAAGGAAGCTAAAAGTGCCCAAGATCTCGCCTTAACTTTAGCAAAAGCTTTAAACTGTAAAGTTGAAATTATTAATAATAAGGATAAGCTGCAAGATATTGCAGTATGCTCAGGTTCGGGTTCTTTTTTACTTGATAATGTTAAAAGTTTTACTTATGATGCCTTAATAACAGGTGATGTTAATGAGCAAACCTATCATTTAGCTTATGAAAATAATATAACAGTTTTGGCTTTAGGTCATGCAAGTTCTGAGCAAGATGGTATTAGGCTTTTAGGTAATAAATTAAAGACAGATTTAAATTTACAAGTTATTCATTTTCAGGAGCAAAAAGAGCTTTTATCTACATTTGTAGTTAAAGATTCTCAGTAATATTATGGATGATCTACTATCACATGAGGCTTTATTAGTTAAAAATGCACTTATTGAACGAGGTCTTGAAACTCCGCTCATTGAAAATAAGCTTAGTGCAGAGCAAAAAATACAATTAATCACAGAGCACATGCAAGCTATTATGTCTACTTTAGGTTTAGATTTAAGTGATGATTCTTTAGAGCAAACCCCATCACGTGTTGCACGTATGTTTATTAATGAGTTTTTTAGCGGCTTAGATTATGCTAACTTTCCTAAAATAACTTTAATTGATAACAAAATGAAATGTGATGAAATGATTAAAGTGACTAATATTAATGTTACTTCAACCTGTGAGCATCACTTTGTTGTAATTGATGGTTTAGCCAAAGTTGCTTATATGCCACAAGATAAAATTATAGGTTTATCTAAGATTAATCGTATTGTAAATTTTTTTGCAAAGCGTCCTCAAGTACAAGAGCGTATGACACAACAGATTTTAGTAGCTTTACAAACTTTACTTGAGACAAAAAATGTGGCTGTAACTATTAGTGCTACACATTATTGTGTTAAAGCAAGAGGAGTAAAAGATAGTAGCTCTTTTACTACAACCACAGCTTTAGGTGGGTTATTTAAGAAAAATTCTTCATCTCGTCATGAGTTTTTAACGGATTAAAGTATGACACGTCCTCTTAATTATAAAGTTGCTTTAATTGTGCCTGTATTTAATGAGCAAGAAAATATTGAGCATTTTGTTACACAGGTAAAAAAGATCTTAGAAAGTGAGCTTGAGCATTTGCATGTAGTATTTATAGATGATGGCTCAAAAGACAATAGTGCAGCTATTATTAATAAATTAATTGAGCAAGAGCCTAATTTAATTAGTTTAATTGCTTTATCTAGAAATTTTGGTAAGGAAGCTGCTATGTCAGCCGCTATTGATTTAATCAATGCTGACGCTTATATACCTATTGATGTAGATATGCAAGATCCTATTGAATTAATTCTAGACTTTATTAAGTACTGGAGAGATGATGGTTATGATAGTGTTTGTGGTGAGCGTGTAGATAGAAGTCAAGATAGTGGTTTAAAGCGTGTTTCATCTGGTGGTTTTTATTATATTTTTAATAAATTATCTTTACGTATTAAAATTCCTGAAAATGTAGGGGATTTTAGACTAATGGATAAAAAAGTTGTTAAGGCAGTACGTTCATTATCAGAAGGTAATCGCTTCATGAAGGCATTATATGCCTGGCCTGGTTTTAGTATGAAGCTTGTACCTTATCAAAGACCAAAGCGTTTTGCTGGTACTACTAAATGGAATTATTGGCGCTTATGGAATTTTGCTTTAGATGGTATTGTAGGTTTTTCTTCATTGCCACTTAGAGTATGGTCTTATATAGGCACATTAGTTGGTGTAGTAGCTTTTATTTATATGATTTATATTTTAACTACAACCTTGTTATTTGGTAGTGATGTTCCTGGTTATGCTTCTTTAATGTGTGTAGTTTTGTTTCTAGGAGCAGTACAATTAGTGTCTATTGGTGTATTAGGTGAATATATAGGACGTATTTCACAAGAGGTTAAAAAAAGACCTGTATATATTGTAAATAAAATTACAGGAAAACTACAAGATGACTATAATAGAGAAAATGTAGTAGGTATTGTGGCAGATGATAAACAAAATAAGCACAATACTTAATTCAAATTCTAAATTTTTTGAGCTAATTCGCTTTGTGATAGTAGGTTCTTTGGCAACTTTAGTTGATTTAAGTGTCAGTAGCTTACTATTTTTTTTGTTTAAGCTAAATCCTAATGTCATTACTACAAGCGCATTTATTGTAGCTTTTTGTGTGTCTTTTTTAGGTCACAAAAATTTTACTTTTAAAAAGTCAGGCTCAATAATTAGGTTTTTTAGCTTAGCTTTAGCTATGCTATTATTGCGCAATGTTATAGTGTATTTTTTAGTTATGTATATGCATGCTTTAGTAGCCATTATATTAGCTATGGTTATAGTTACATTTATTACTTTTTTTGTATCTAAGTTTTTTATCTTTGTTAAAAGTTGAGGTAGCTGTGAAGTTTGCTTTAGGGGTTGAATATTACGGTACTAATTATTGTGGTTTTCAAAGACAGCCACAGGCAGATACTATTCAAGGACAACTTGAACAGGCTTTATCTAAAATTGCAGATGAACCTATTAATTTAGTATGTGCAGGCAGAACTGATGCAAAAGTTAACGCTACAGGTCAAGTTATTCACATTGAAGTAAGTAAGAATAGAAAAGCAGAAGCTTTTTTATTTGGTACTAATACTTATTTACCATCTGATATTGCTATAACTTGGGTTAAACAAGTAGATGATAGTTTTCATGCACGCTTTAGTGCTCAGGCTAGACGTTATCGATATATAATTTATAACGGTAAGGCTAGACCCGCTATTTTAGCTTCAGGTTTATCTATTTATCATGGTAATTACGATGTTGCGCTTATGCATGAATGTGCTCAAATATTAATAGGTGAGCATGATTTTGCTTCTTTTAGATCTGCAGAAGATCAATCACAAACATCAATGCGCAATATCCATCATATACATGTTTATCAACAAGCTCAATATATAGTGGTAGATATTCAAGCTAATGCTTTTTTAAATCATATGGTGAGAAATATTGTAGGCTCTTTACTGTTAGTAGGAGAGGGGCGTAAGGATAGTTGTTGGTTTAAAGAAATATTCTTAGCTAAAGATAGAAGTGTTGCGGGGCCTACTGCTTATCCTAATGGATTATATTTAGTAAATGTGATCTATCCTAAAGTCTTTGATCTTCCTCAATCAAAAATGTTAGGTCCATTATGGTTTATTTAGAAAAACATATTATAATTTAGTTAAGTTTTAGTTTATGTTAAAAGGCTTTTTATGTTAAACATACCAAATACTCTTACTATTTTAAGAGTTGTACTTATTCCTGTATTTGTAGTTTTATTTTATTTACCAACAAGTTATTCTAATTTATTAGCTGCTTTTGTTTTTGTTATAGCAGCTTTAACTGATTTATTAGATGGTTATTTAGCAAGAAGACTTAAGCAAACTACTAAGTTTGGTGCCTTTTTAGATCCTGTTGCTGATAAAATTATTGTATGTACAGCTTTAGTTTTAATTGTTGAATATTTTTCGGTAAAACAAAGTTTATATTTTGAGAAAATCAACTTATTAATAACTATACCAGCTGTAGTCATTATTTCAAGAGAGATTGTTGTTTCAGCATTACGTGAGTGGATGGCAGAAATAGGTAAAAGAGCTACAGTCGCAGTAAGTTCAATTGGTAAATGGAAAACAACAATACAATTAGTAGCTATTACTGGTTTAGTGTGGAGGCATAATCATTTCTTAACTTATCTCTCAATAGCTTTATTGATTGTTGCTACTATTTTAACAATTTGGTCTATGGTGGCATATTTACAAGCTGCAGTCAGTACTATGAAGCTTGATATACAAAATAATAAAACAAATTATAATCAGAAAAATGATCTGGCAAGTACAATAGCTGAGTCTAATGTCACTAAGGAACAAGATCAAACAAAAGCTAATGAAAGTAGTATACAGCCTAAACAAGAAGATAGTTGTGGTCAACAGCAATAGGTTAAGTATTTTAGTTTAATAAGAGCTCATAGTATATATTTTTATGAGATATTAATTAAAATAAGAGGATCTACTGTGGAAGGTAGATCCTGTTTTATTTAAATTATTATTATATTTTTATACTACACTTGTCAGTATAGATTAATGTATCTTTTCTAAAAAAGAATCAGATATTGGTATGTATAATTCTTAAAAATTTAATGACTTTTAACTAAAGTAATTATGAGATTTTATATTAGCTAATTAAGAGCAAAAAAAACTCCATCTAAAAATTTACAATAAGTTAGATGAAGTTTTTTATATAAATAAATTATATCAAGGTATTAAATACACTTTACAGGTTTAGGTAAACCTGCAAGTTTAGCTGCTGTTTTAGCAGCACCTTTTGGAAATAATCTTGCTAAGGCTACAGAAGAACAAAGATTGGTCATATTTTGCTTTTTTAAATAGGCTATTAACGTGCGTATAGCAGGCGTAGTGCCATATTCTTGATAATATTGTCTAACAATATTTATTACAGTCAAATGCTCATCACTTAAATGTAGCTCTTCATTTGCAGCTATAAGCATCATTAATTCATAAGACCAATCATTTAAATCTAATAAATAACCTTCATCATCACAGGCTATTTGTCTGTCCTTTAAATTATACATTGTTGTCATGCTTTAAAATATGACCCATGCGTTGTTGTTTGGTATCTAAGTATGACTCATTATAAGGGTTACGGCCTGTTTCAATAGGCATACGATCTACTACATCAATACCATGTTGTTTTAGATCTTCTATTTTAGTTGGGTTATTAGTCATAAGCACTACTTTGTCAAAGCTCATTGAGCGCATAATTTGAGCACAGATACCATATTGTCTACCATCTGCTGGCAGATGCAATTGTAAATTAGCATCAACAGTATCAAGCCCATTATCTTGAAGCTCATAGGCTCTAATTTTGTTAAATAAACCAATACCACGACCTTCTTGACGCATATATAAGATAGCACCACGACCAGCGGATGCAATTTTTTCAAAAGCTTTAGCTAATTGAAAACCACAATCACATCTTAAACTGCCAAGAGCATCTCCTGTTAAACATTCAGAATGTATACGACATAGTACAGGTTGTTGTGTTGTCAAATCACCCATATAAATAACAGCATGATCTAATTGCTTATCATCTTTAAATATTACTATGTTAAATAGGCCATATTTAGTAGGTAGTTTAGCTACAGGGCCTTTGGTAATTGTTTGTGACACCTTATATCCTAATTTTAATCAGTATGTGACTTTGTAAATCACAACACAGTCATAACAAAATTATAGTTGCTAAATGTATATTTATTACCAATATTAATATATATCATTTTCAGTAGTTTAACATTTAGCATAATCTACGTTAAATTAGCACTTAGATTAAGAGTAATAGCTTTACTATATGCTAACTAGCCTAAATAAATATTTGCTTAGGCTAAATACTGTGTATTTTATAACACTTTATTTTCTAAAAAACAATAAGAGATAAAGAAAGTTGGTAAGAGTGTTAAGTCAAGCTTATATTTATAAACAAACTTATTGTTTTTAACAAATAAGTTTATTAACTTTAATTAAAAGAAAATATAAATGTATAATCTTTGTAAGTTAAAAATTTAAATCTTTAGCTTATTTTCTAGTTTACTTTACTAAAAATGTGATTGTTATCAATAAAATTATTACATAATAATATGTTTTAATTGCTTGTTATAATTTAAATTTGTTAATATAGCACCAGCAGTTTAACCTTAAAATAACAAGTTTTATATGATTAATAATCATATAATTATTAAGATCTTTTTAATCTCAACTTTTGTTTGATACTTTATGTATTTTATTTACTGTATTTGTATCAAATTAGTGCGAGCTAATTTTAGTTATGGATTAATCAGCTTTTTTCTGGTAAAAAACTGTGCGATTTTGTAAATTTTTGCTAAGATATAGAATGTCTAGTACAATTTTCACACAAGTTTTTGTATATCTATACTAGATTACATTTATTTGCAAACTAGATCATATTTATTAAGACATTATCAAGAAAGATTTTAGCTTTAAATAAAGACTGATTGTTTATAGCATCATAGTATAAAAGTTAAGTTTAATGTTTTCTAGATAATATTGAGGTAGAGAGGAAATGAAATTTAGCATGAAGGCCTTCTTAGGTATTATTTCTATACCTTTTTTGGTTTTCGTTTTAGCACTTACTATTTTTGCTTTAAGTAATGTTAAAAAAGTACAAATTTATAGTGATGAGGTTACATCAACAGCTATTCCTCGTATATTATCAATGCAATCATACCTTATTAATATCAAAGCATTAGAAGAAAATTTTGGTTTATTAGAGAAAAATATCTCAATTAAAGCGTCATGTGAACACTATATAGAGATGTTGAATCTAATTGATATTATTGGAAAAGAGAAAATTTTTGTTAGAAAAATTGATATTTTAGGCTTAAAATCCGATATTGATAGATTCTTTGAAGTTAGGAAGAAATTATTTCGTTTTAACAAAGAAGTATTAGATATTATTAGTCGTTCATCTGAGTCTTATACTACTATTCAAATTGTAAAAAATGAGGCATATGCTTTTCCTGAAGCAAAGGCAATTATTGTGGATACTACTACTTCAGCCATTTTAAGCAGTTATAATTTATTAAGTGAGTTAGATAAGAGTTTATTTAAAGTAGATAACTTATGTGTAGCTAATCGTGGTAAAAGCAATAGAATTGATTCAATATGTAAGCTCAATGCTATAAGAACAGAACGTTTTGATGTATTATATCGCAATTTAAATGACATAGAAGCTGAATTAAATAGCCTAAAAGAAAATATTGTACATAAGATATGGCAGATTAAAAATAATTACAATACTAGTGAAGTGCTTATTATTAAAGAAGAAATAAAAAGATTAGGTCAAATTGTATCTAGTTTTAGTCCATTAATCTTTACCATTATTTTTTCAATGTCTGGTATTGTTATTTTATATGCATTAGTAATGGTGCATTATTTTATTAAACCTCTTAACTTATTTGCTAGTAGCATTAATTTATTCAGACAAAACTCTGCTCAAGATATAAAATTACCTAAAAAAAGTAGAATTACTGAACTTGAGACTATTACTAGATTCTTAGAGTTGCTCTTCACAGATATTAAAGGTGCTAAGAGTGAGTCTGAAAGCTTAAAAGTAAATTATGATAAGTTGTTATTAGCTTCACAAAAAGATGAGTTAACAGGTGCTTTTAATCGCAGAGCCCTAACTCTATTTAGAGAAAAGGTGCCTACTTTACCTGCACAACTTGTAGTATTGATGTTGGATATAGATTACTTTAAGCGACTTAATGATAGTTTAGGACATCAATATGGAGATAAAGTTTTAAGAACTGTAAGCTTAACTTTAATGAGAAATGTCTCATCAAATGATATGGTTTACAGATATGGTGGTGAAGAGTTTTGTGTTATTTTGCGTAATATTACAGAAGAAAATGCTATATCTGTAGCACAAAGACTTTGTGATACTGTGAGAGAATTAAAACTAAAACGTTCTCCAACACAAGGGGATACTGTAACTATTAGTGTTGGTGTATCAAATATGAATAAAAACTCAGGTCAATATAATTTAGATCAAATGATTTCTATGGCAGATAAAGCTTTATATTATGCAAAAGAACATGGGCGTAATAGAGTAATTAGTTATGGATCAATAAGTTAAATTTAGTCTCATACAAAAATATAAATATTTATTTTAAATTTATGAATAGGGATAGTTTAATTAATACGGCAAACTTACCATCCGATTTAGATCACACTTTTTGTATTAGAAGCTTTTAACTCTCATAAAAGTGTGTTT
>CALXNP010000044.1 GCA_944389785.1 uncultured Anaerobiospirillum sp. | reverse complement strand
TAATTACACTTCCATTTGCTTACATTAAGATTTTATCTATTTTACATTAATAATTGTCTTTTGCCGAGTTTCGGATATAAGAAAAAATTAAAAATAATAACAATGTGTTAAGTTTAAATTTAAATTATTTTAAATGTTATAAATAATAGGTATAAATTATGCATATTTATTGTTAAGCTTGTGTAATAAGATATATGAGCAAAGTTAGGGGGTTGAGACATTTAGTCTTAAATATACATTTACTTTACTATATAAAGCTGTATAAGTTCTAGTTTTTAATACAGTAATAAATATAGAAATAGATAAGAGAGAAATATTATGGCACTATATGTAAATACTAATGTTAGTAGCTTAAATGGCCAGCGTATGCTTACTAATGCTACTAACTCATTAAATACTACATATCAAAGATTATCATCTGGCTTGCGTATTAACAGTGCAAAAGATGATGCAGCAGGTTTACAGATTTCAGATCGTTTAACTTCACAAATCAATGGTCTAAATCAAGGCAATAGAAATGCTAATGATGGTATTGCTTTAGCTCAAACGGCAGAAGGTGCCATGGAAGAAATGACTAATATGTTACAGCGTATTAGAACATTATCATTACAATCAGCCAATGGTACAAATACCCAAGCAGATAGAGACTCATTACAAAAAGAAATTTTATCTTTATCTCAAGAGCTTACTCGTGTATCAGTAAAAACTACTTTTAACGGTGAGCAAATTTTAGCTGGTAAAGATTCAGGTTCTACCTTACTTGATTCAAAGGGTAATATGAACTTCCAAGTAGGTGCATATGCTTATGATACTTTAGCAGTTGATCTATCAGATGGCTTTAGTGTGTCACAAATGACAAAAACTGCCCTTATGGACAATTGGGATGGAAATATTGCACTTGAAATTGTGGATCCTACTGCAGCAAATTCACCATATGCAGGTATGAGTGATGAGGATCTTTTAGCAGAAGGTAAGATTTCTCAAACTTTAGCTTTAAGTATTATGAAGGGTTCATCAGACCAAGAAGCGGCAGGAAGTGCTGGTAGTGCAGCTGCTAACACAGCATTTTTTAGTGATATTACTACAAATCCACCAACATATGCAACTGCTGCAACATCGTTAAATGCAGGCCAGACAGTATATATTACTAAAGATAATATTGGTGAAATTTTAATGAGTGCTACTGAAACAGATAGTGCTGGTAACGCTGTAGCTTCATCTGCAAGAACTTTAGTAAAATCACTCTTTGGTCTTGAGGTTCATGCTGATCCTAATATTCCAACTAGTAGTGATACTACTACAATTGATAATATTGATAAAAACATTAACTTTATAGCAGATACCTATGCCTCATCCCAAGGTTGCTTAAAGTTTGTTGATGAATATTTAATGGTAATTGATGCAAAGCGTGCAGATTTAGGTGCTATTCAAAACAGAATGGAGTCTACCATACGTAATCAATCAAGTATTGCTGAAAATACAACAGATGCAAGATCACGTATTAGAGATACAGACTTTGCTCAGGAAACAGCAAATCTAAGTGCACAGACGATCTTACAGCAATCATCACAAACTGTATTGTCTCAAGCAAATCAAAGACCACAAATAGCTTTAGCTTTACTAGGTGGTTAATAGAATTTTAAGTTTTCTCTCTTAAAATGCTTGGCCTAAGCTTAAAGCTTAGGTCCTTTTTAAAGAAATTTAATTTGAAATTTTACAACATAGAGTTTGTCTTAATTTGATGCTTTAAGCTTAATTTAAGACAAATTTTATGTTTTTGATAGTAGTAAATTTTGGTTAAAAAAAACCTCTGCATAATGCAGAGGTTTTATTTTAGCTAATATAAACTGATATTAGATCTTTTCAGGTACCATATCGATGTGACCACAAGGACATTCTTGAGCACATACACCACAACCCTTACAATAGTCGTAGTTAAACTCATAGCCCTTACCTGGACCTAGTTTGATAACAGCATTATCTGGGCAAACACCATAGCAGTTATCACATTCCATACAGTTACCACAAGATAAGCAACGACGTGCCTCGAAGATAGCATTTTCTTCTGTTAAACCATGTTGAACTTCATCAAAGGTTTGAGTACGACGAGCAAGCTCAATTTGTGGACGAACTGTCTTAGGAGCATCAGTGTAGTAGTAAGGATGCATATCTTCAAAACGTGCATCAGGATGCTTCTCGCGACGTATATATTTAGTGCCTTTTAAGAAAGCATTAACACCACGTGCAGCATGTTTACCCATACCAATAGCTGCAGTTACAGTTCTATCACCTGGAACCATGTCACCTGCTGCAAAGATACCATTAACAGAGGTCATCATGTCATCTTTATCAACAGTAACTGCATCCCACTCAGTTTGTAAGCCTTCAATCTTCTTTAAGATATCAAGCTCAACATTTTGACCGATAGCAAGAACAACTGCATCAGCTGGCATATCTTCAAATTCGCCAGTTGGTTGTGGTTTACCATTCTCATCAAGTGCCATCTTCTCAATCTTTAAGCCATCTTTTGATGCTTGAGAAATTGTTGATAACCACTTAACTTGAATACCTTCTTCAATAGCACCATCCATTTCTTCTTCGTTAGCTGGCATCTTATCACGATTACGACGGTAAACAATGATAGGTTCTGCACCTAAACGACGTAATGAACGGGCAACGTCAACAGCAGTATTACCACCACCATAAACAGCAACACGACGACCAATTTCAATGTCACCATTAGTTGCAATATCACCTAAAACCTTAAGTGCGTTTAATACGTGGTTAGTATCACCTTCAGGGATATTTACATTTTGAGAAATACCAGCACCAATGCCTAAAATAACTGCATCATACTTGCCATCTTCTTTCTCTTTCATTACATCTTCAACACGATGCTCGTATTCAATAGTAATGCCCATGTCGGTTAAACGCTTGATTTCAGCATCTAAGATGTTACGTGGTAAACGGTATACCGGGATACCGTATCTCATCATACCGCCACCTTCTTTAGCTTGTTCAACTACATGAACAGTATGACCAAAGCGACGTAGGTGATAAGCTGCAGAAAGACCAGCAGGACCTGCACCAACGATTAAAACTTTCTTGCCTGTTTCACGTACTGGTTTTTTAAATGCTAGATTGTGCTCAAGAGCATAGTCACCTAAGAAACGCTCTACTGAGTTAATACCAACAGTCTCATCTAAGAAACCACGGTTGCATTTACCTTCACAAGTGTGGTAGCAAACACGACCCATACATGCTGGGAATGGATTATCTTCTGTTAATACACGCCAAGCTTGTTCATAGTCACCTTCACCTGCATAGTATAACCATTGTTGAATATTCTCACCTGCAGGACATTGCTTATTACAAGGTGGTAGTTTAAATACGTTAACAGGACGAAGTGTTCTCCAAGATCCAGTATGATTTTCTAGTGATGATTGAGGATCTAGAGTGGTTGCAAATGGTTTTTCCATCATAGTTTTTATATCTCCACTTATATGTTAGACTCACGCTCAAATGCTTGAATAGCAGTTGGCACAGTCTCTGGAACATCATCACTCATTAATCCATATTGTTTGATGTTCTGGTCACACATAGCTTGTAAACGAGCAAGAATCTTAGGATCTGCTTTCTTACCAGTTAAGTGAGCATAACGACGTTGTATCTTTAAGTAGTTCTCAACAGGTTGTTTTTGACGAATCTTACGTACAGATGTAATCTTGCCGTATTCAGCTTCGTATACAGGATAGAAACCTGTCTCACAAGCTAAACGTGCTACAGTAACGGTTGTATTAGAAGCACAGCCCCAACCTAATGGACATGGTACAAGAATTTGAATATAGCGTGAACCATGGTATGACATAGCCTTTTCAATCTTATATTCAAGATCTTTTGGATCAGCAACAGTTGCTGTTGCAACATAAGGAATACCATGAGCCATAGCAATGAGTGGTACATCCTTACCCTTACCCCATTCAGCACCAGGCTCTGCACCTACTAACTGTGTAGTAGCAGTACGAGCTGCAGGAGGAGTAGCTGATGAACGTTGAACACCAGTGTTCATATAAGCACCGTTGTCATAACAGATGTATAAAACATCATCATTACGCTCAAACATACCTGATAATGGACCAAAGCCAATATCAGTGGTACCACCATCACCACCTTGGGCAATTACACGTGGAACAACATTGCTGCCAGTCTTTTTAGCTCTAACACGAGCAGCAGCAGCTAAACCAGTACCAACAGCAGCAGCATTACCAAATAGAGAGTGAATCCATGGTAAACGCCAAGCTGATTCTGGATATGGAGTTGAAAAAACTTCAAGACAGCCAGTAGCATTACAAACAAGAATTTGATTGTTTGTAACACGCATTGCAGTATCTAAAGCATAACGGGCACCTAAAGCCTCACCACAACCTTGACAAGCACGGTGACCTGAAGTTAGGGTGTTATGACGATCAATAGAAGCTTGTTCTGCTCTCATTGAAGGGTTCAATAGACGGTTACCAATAGTCTTTGAACCTGTTTGGTAAAATTTAACCTCATCTAACATTTCATAGTCTCCAGTTATTATGCCTTAGCACCTTTTAGTGAAGCTTCTAGTTGCTTTTCACTAATAGGACCTTGTGGGAATGAAATACCTTTATCTTTTAGGTAGCTGTTTAAAGTATCAGTATCAATATCAAACCATGTTAACTCATCTTCAAACTTGTCATTTAAAGCATAGTCAACAAGACCCTTGATAGTTGAACCTAGTACAGCACGACCACCTAAACCACAAATAGCAGTATTAACTTGAGTATCAAGACCCTTAATTGAGCGCATAACTTCAGGATATAAGATACCACGAGCACCAAATGAGAAAGCACGCTCTAAGATAACAACTTTCTTAGTATCACCAATAGCAGCACGCATTGCCTCATATGGGAATGGACGATAAGCTTTTAATGAAATGATACCTGCATTAATGCCTTGCTCTTTTAGCTCATCAACAGCATCTTTTGCAGTACCAACTGATGAGCCCATAATAATAAGCTTAACATCAGCATTTTCACAATTATAGCAGTCTAATAGACCACCTGAATTTCTGCCAGTTAAAGCATTAAATTCTTTTGAAACTCTTTCAATAACTTCTAATGAGCTTGCAATCTTACGTTGTTGTAAGAAACGAACTTCAGTAAAGGCCTCAGGACCAACCATAGCACCCATTGAAATAGGCTCATCAGGATTTAAGAATTCTTTTGGTTGATATTCTGGTAAGAACTTATCTACTAATTCTTGCTCTGGAATATCTAAACGTTCAAAAGCGTGAGTTAGCACGAAGCCATCCATACATACCATAACAGGAAGACCTACTTCTTCTGCAATCTTAAATGCCATAATGTGAGTATCAACAGCATCTTGGTTTGATTCACAGAATAATTGTAACCAACCTGAATCTCTTTGTGATAAAGAGTCTGAATGATCGTTCCAAATATTAATAGGAGCACCGATAGCACGTGAAGCTACGGTCATAACAATAGGTAAACCTAAACCTGAAGCATTGTATACAGCTTCAGCCATAAATAATAAACCTTGAGAAGCAGTTGCAGTATAAGTACGAACACCACCTGCTGAGGCACCAATTGATACTGATAAGGCTGAGAATTCTGATTCTACGTTAATGAATTCACAATCTTTTAAAGAGCCTTCTTTTACTAGTTTACCAACATTTTCTACAATGTGTGTTTGTGGAGAAATTGGGTATGCACAAACAGCACCTGGACGGCATAAAGCAACAGCTTTAGCAATACCTAGAGAACCTTCGATTTGCTCAAGCATTTATTAAGCCTCCTTTATCTTATCTTTGATATAGTTATAGGCAAGTGCTGCAGTTTCAGCATTAGCGTCGCCTACTTTGCCAGGATATCTGGTTTGGAATGATTTTTGTACGCTGTTTAAATCAAAAACATTAGTTGCAGCAGCTAATGCAGCAAGCATTGGTGCACCTGGCAATGGACGACCAATCTTTTGCATAGCAAAATCAGTTGCAGGAACAGTTAATACGTGACCTTTTGGTAATCTTTCAACTAATTCTGGCACAATAACTTTAGGATCATCTGCAGAGTTAATGATGGCGTAACCATCTTCTGTTAAACCTGCAAAAACGTCTAAAGCTGATAATAAAGTACGATCTTGTACCACAACAGCATTTGGTTTAAGAATAGGCTCATGAGTACGTATATCTTTATCATCAATACGAGCATAAGCCACAACAGGTGCACCTGTACGCTCTGAACCGAAGCTTGGGAAAGCTTGGGCAAAGTGTCCTTCTAAAAAGGCTGCTAGTGACAACATTTCTGCTGCAGTAACAACGCCTTGGCCGCCACGGCCGTGTAATCTAATCTGAAGCAAAGTAAGCTCCTTTGGTTTGCATGTGCAATGAACTTATCTTAAATAGTCAATAATACATGAACATAGTATACTGACTGCCTGTACACAAAGGTACTATCTAGATTTAGATTTTAGTTATAAAGACAATACATTTCCACAAAAAAGAGTATCTTTTTAATAAATTGTTATATTACTCAAAAAATTAAAAATAAGGCTTATTTAAAAAAATTATCAACTAGCAAATTTTTTTATTACGTAAAAATTTTTACAAATAGTAAAAAATCTGTATATATCATAGAGATAAATGGTTAGTTATAGCTAACTATATGATTTTAAAAACTTTATATTTTTTCTCTTAAATGCTTTATAATTATTAAATATAGTTTATTAATTAACTTTAATAAGTTATTACTTGTAAAAATAAAAGGTTCAAGTTATGGGCAATGAAATATTACAGGGTTTTCATATAAGAGAACAAAATCTTAATGTACTAAGAGAGATACTTCATTCACAACAAGTAGCTACCATTTCACAATTGAAAGAATTAAGTGGTTTATCTGTTGTCACAATTAATAAGTTGATTCATTCTCTAATTAATTCAGGCGAGGTTGTAGAAGGAGAGTTGGTGCAAATAGGAAGTGGTCGTCCTGCTAAGGCTTATCACTTTAATGCATTACATAAATTAATTTTAATTGTTTCTTGTTATCAAAGAGCAGGTCATGATTATGCAGGCTATAGTGTACATGATCTTTTTGGTGAATGTATAGAAAGACGTGAAGAACTATTACATACCATACATACTGATGAATTTAGAATAGGTATAGAAAGATATTTAGAACGTTATGATAAGATTGCCATTATTGGTATTTCAATGCCTACAGATACTGTTGGTGGGCGTATGGCTTCAGCTATTAGACATGATCCTCAATCAAAACGATTAGCCCATCATTTAGAGCAAAGATTTAAAGTTCCTGTTATTTTTGAAACAGATATTAATGCAGCTACTTTAGGTTGCTATAAGAGACATGATCAGACTTATGTTTCAGGTTTAGTTTTAGTTCCAGGCAGAGCACCAGCTTGTGGTTTTTGTTATCAAGGTAATTTGATAAGAGGAAAGGATGGTTTAGCAGGTGAAGTTCGTTTTTTCCCTATGTATAATGATCAAGGTGTGTTGCCAGTAGAGCCTCTAAAGGCAGATGAACTTGCTATTAGAACCTTAAGAGCTGTAATGTGTGTATTAAATCCTGATCTGGTAGTAGTTTATACTGAAGAGTTAAAAGCTAGTATAGTTGATAGACTATTAAAAAGAACCACTAATGTAGCAGAGCAAACTTTAATACCTAAAATTGAATTAAATCAACATATAAGAGATGATATTGTTTCAGGTATGGTTACTTTATGTTTACAAATTCTACAAGGTTTTAATAAATAACACCTAATTATTTAAGCTATAAGTTCTCTAATCTTTTAGTTTATTTTAAATGAGCTCTTGCTAAAACTGATATTCTAGTATTCTAGCAAGAGAATTTTGTTTTAAATTCCAATTTAATATTATTTCAATGTAACTTTAATTTGTTTTAATTTTAGTCTAATAATAGATTGTTAACATTTTGATAAAGTAAATTTTATTTTTACCTTACTATACTTAGGTTTTTAGTGTTTTTTATAACAAACTTACATAAGTTTTAATTTTGTACAAAAATATTTTGCGTTTCAAACTAAATTTTTTTTAGTTTTGAATAAAAAATTATAATATATTTATCCAAGTAATATTAATAATCACTTAAATTTAACTATCATATGTTATTATAAGCCTAAATTTAAACTAGTATCTTAAAATGGCCTTTTTAAGCTATTATTACTACTTTATGATTATATTTTTACATAAAAGCTAATTATTTTTAACTAGATAGTTAATTATTTGTAGTCTTATTAATTTAACTTTTTAGGTTGAATTATATAAAAAGATATAAAGATAAAATATTGGTTTTAATATTGATAATTAATTATAAATAGTAGGATTTTTAGTATTAATGTTGTATAATCGTGTAAGAATATATTTATTATTGTTTAAGCGTATTAGGATTAGAAAATTAGTAAGTAAACTTATTAATTTTTTAAAAGTATTAGTCATATATCATATAGAAGGTAGTTTATAAGTATTTTCTTAATATGTTATTAATTAAATAATAAATATTTTACATAGAATTATAACTTTATCCTTATAAATTAGAGTGCCATTCTATGTCGATAATGTGTTTTAAGCAATATAGATAATAAACATTAGCTATATTGAAATTAAATCACAATAGTACACATAGTTGTAATTTGAATAGCTTAATTTATAGATTAATTGTTGTTATTGTTTATTATGATGCAGATAGTTATATACTGCTAAAGATAAAAGTTTCTTATTTTTGTACTGCTAACTATGAGGTGTTAGTTCATGCATGACTTAAATGAACTTATAAAAAATACAAATCAAAATATTCCTGAGAAGTGGAATCAAGCTCGTCGTTTAGAGTTTATTGACTTTAGACTAGGAAATGAAGGAAAATTTAATCGTAAGGATTTAGTTGAATTTTTTAATATTTCAACTCCACAAGCTTCTTTGGATATTGCAAAATATCAAAGTTTAGTTGCTTCCTTACAACCAAAAAGAGAAAATCTTGTTTATGATAGACATAAGAAAGTTTATCTAAGAACAGATGATTATGCTCCAGTTTTTCCTAATGTTTGCTCCCCTGATTATTATTTAAATGATCTTCTTGCTTTAGCTAATGGTAAGTTACCTGAGAGCAGAAATTTCTTTGGTTATGTTCCAAACGTAGCAGCTGGCACCTTTGTACCACCAGCAAGAAATGTAAAGCCAAATATCCTTTATTACATTTTAGATGCAATTAAGAATCAAAGAGCTATTCATATTAATTATATCTCTATGAGCTCTATGAAGAATAAGGATTATTTATTAGCTCCTCATGCTTTAGCATATGATGGTTTTAGATGGCATGTTAGAGCTTATAGCTATGATCATCATGAATTTAGAGATTTTGTTTTATCTCGTATTGTTAAAGCTTCAGTACCTGAAATTCCAGCTCCAAGAGATAGATATCCTGCAAAGGATGGTAATGGCTTTATTGAAGCTGCTACTACTTGCTATGATGATAAGCAATGGTTTGAGCTTGTTGATTTAATTTTAAAGGCTAATCCAGAGCTTCCACCAGCACAAAGACGTGCTATTGAGTATGATTATGGTATGGAAAATGGACAGGTAATTTATACTTGTAAACGTGCTTTATTATTCTATGCTATTAGATGGTTAAGATTAACCAAAGAGGATAAGGCCTTACCAAACAGCATGCGTCAAGTAGTTCTTGATAATGAGGATGAAGTATTTAGACGTTTAAATGGTGGTAATTAATTTACTACATAGGTTTTAAACTTCATAAATAATTTTAATACTCCACCTAAATTTTAAAATTTTAGGTGGGGATAAGGATTGTTGGCATATTTAATCAAAAGTCCCTGATAAATATAGCTAACAACTAAGTGTTGTTCGTTAATACTCCTTCGTTTATATTCTTTATTTATTGTTTATCCTATCTTCCTGATATTTATATTACTATTACTTTGAATTAAAGGTAATAAAAGAAAGAGCGTTTATTAGTTTACAAATTTTAAAGATATATTAGCAAAAACTTTTATATATAATTTTTGTTATTATCTTTATTTACTTATAAGTTTAAAGTTTGATAAAAGTTTTATAGTTAATAAGATCTTCATATATGTAAAATTGATAAACTTTTTTGTAAAAGCACTATATTAATAGTATTTATGTTATAAGTGATAGCAATAACTTATTAGCTATATGAGAATTTATAAGATTTGCAAGCAAGCAATTTTTATTATATAAAAACTCATATTTAATCTAATAATTTAACTAGAGTATTAACATGTATTTCATTACTGTTATATTTTTTCATATTAAAAAACATAGTTATTTGCTATATTAGATTTTGTTGTTATTAATTATTGGTATAACTTATTATGAAAAAAATACTAGCTTCTGTTGCTATGTTGGTTGCTACTACTAGCACTATTGCAGCTGATTTAAAGATCGATGATCAAACTAAAACACAAATAGAACAAATAGTTCATGATTATATTGTTAATAATCCTCAAGTCTTGGTTGAAGCTTCTCAAGCTTTAGAAAAACAAGAGGAGCAAGCTTATGATCTTAAGCTTAAATCATTTATAAAAACAGTACAAAATGATAAAAATGTACCTGTAAAATATGCAAAAAATAAAGATTCAAAACATTATTTAATTGAGTTTTTTGATTATAATTGTGGTTACTGTAAACAAGCTCGTGTACTAACTAATAAGCTTGCAGAACAATATGATTTAAATGTTTACTCTATAGAATTTCCTATTTTATCTTCAGTTTCAGTACAAGCAAGTGCTGTAGGTTTAGCTTTATATCAAATAGATAAGAATAAATATTTTGCTTATCAAGATAAGCTTATGACTATGGAAGGTAGATTAACCTCCTTAAATCAAGTTAAAGCAACATTAGAAGCTGTTGGTGCTGATGTTAAAGAGGTATTAACTCTAGCAAATAGTGAGACAATACATAAAGCTTTAAATGATAATTTAGTTAATGGTGGTAATATAGGCGTAAGAGGTACACCTTTTTTAATTATTGATGGTAAGGTAGTACAAACAAGATACAATAATGTTGAAGATCTTGCTGCTTATCTTGATAAATAATCTTTAGGATACTTAGTTTTTGATATTTGTTTAATTTATTGTTAAAGGGCAAGTAAGCTAAAGTTTACTTGCCCTTTAAAATTAGACTTTTTCGTCAATAGCTTGTTTTTTTAAATTAAGTTCTAATTTGATAGCCTTCCAGTGATATAACACTCTTATTCTATAAAGTAAGGATGCTATAAATAAACCTAAAAACAGACCAATCCAAAAACCCATAGCTTCTGTAAAAGGACTTCTGATATAGTTGTAACATAAAAGATAGCCAATAGGTAGTGCAATTATATAAAAAGAAATAAAGGTTATATAAAAAACACTTTTAGTATCTTTAAATCCTCTTAGAATAAAAGCTTGTATAGTTTGTAGGTTTTCAAATGGTTGATTAATAAAAGATATAATCAATAATGTACTAGCTAGTGCAACTACTTGTGCATCATTATTATATAAATATGGTAAATAGTTACGTCCAAAACCAATAATAATAAGTGGTATTGCAGTGGTAAAAAATAAAATACTATAAGCTGCTTTAATGTTAAGTTTTAAGTTTTCTAAATTTTTTTCACCTATAGCAAAACCTACAAGTATAGATACAGCAATACCTACTGATAAAGGTATAGTATATAAAAAGCTAGCAATAGATAAAGCTATGGTATGTCCTGCAACTACAACAGCTCCAAGCGGAGTTAACAGCAATGCTATTACAGTAAAGCAAGAGCACTCTACTGAGGCTGAAATACCAAGAGGTGTACCTAATTTTATAAAGTAAAATAAATCTTTTAACACTAATTTGTTTTTATTAACAAAAAAACTGTGTGAGTAGAGGTATTTATTATATTTGATATAGATAATTAAACTTATAGTAGAAAGTATAACTGCTAGTAAGGTACCAACACCACAACCAATACCTCCCAATTTTGGCATACCTAATTTACCAAAAATAAAGATATAGTTAAGCGGTATATTATAAACTAAAGCTAATAGACCAAAATATAATGTAACCTTAGTAGCTCCCATAGCTTCACAAAACGCACGTAAACT
Source organism: uncultured Anaerobiospirillum sp. (assembly GCA_944389785.1). Taxonomy (GTDB): domain Bacteria; phylum Pseudomonadota; class Gammaproteobacteria; order Enterobacterales; family Succinivibrionaceae; genus CALXNP01. The sequence goes on along the minus strand of CALXNP010000044.1, from coordinate 6,154 downwards.
AGCAAATAATCCCATAAAAGGCATAGAGAATATTACAGCTAAAATATAGCCTTTTGCTACATAATCCATGCGTGCATCTTTTTGTATATCTAAGAAAAATGTGATTGTAAGAAATAAGATGGCCATGATAATTATTGAAAAACTTAAGCAGCCTAATACAGCATTAAAATGTGTATAAGGTATTTTTTGATAATTATTAGAGCCTCTATGTCTGCTGATAAGTGGATGTAAAGCGGAAATTATACCTTGAAGAAATACAATAGATGGGAAAAAAAATGCACCACCAATTGAAACACCACCTAAATCAGACTTACCTGCCATACCAGCCATAATATTGTCAGTTACACCTAGTAAGGCATAAGCAAAGTTACCTAAAATAATAGGCAATGATAATCTAGCTAAAGAGCGCATTTGCGCAGCTACTGTTTTTGTTTGCATAGTTTTCAAAATCTAAAAATTGATAAATAAGCCCTAAGTTTTAGCTTAGGGCTAACAGAGGAGATAAATTTTACTTAGTGTACACGCATACCATTTTTAGCCCCACTATCTACATTTAGTAAGAAGATTTCACTTCCACCAGGGCCTGCAGCCATTACCATACCAGAGGATAGACCAAATTTCATTTGACGTGGTTTTAAATTAGCTACACAAATAACTTGACGTCCAACTAAGCTTTGCTCATCTTTATAAGCTTCTTTGATGCCAGCAAAAACTTGTCTTTGTTCAAAGCCAAGATCTAATGTTAATTGAAGTAGTTTTTTTGCTCCTTCAACTTGTTTAGCTTCAATAATTGTAGCTACACGCAGATCAAGTTTGGCAAAATCATCAATAGTAATTTCACTAGCTAATGGCTCATATTCACTAGTTTTTGTTTCTTGAACTGTATTTTGAGCTTTTGCTTGCTGTAAATCTTGTTTACTATCTGCAATCATTGCTTCAATCTGCTCTTTTTCAATTCGGGCAAATAGAGGTTTAAATTTATTAATTTTATGCTTAAATAGTGGTTTATCAAGATTATCAAAGCTAAGTTCAGTATTTAAAAATTCTGCACTATCTTCACTTAATTTTGGTAAAACAGGGCTTAGATAAGTAATGATAGCTTTAAAGTAATTTAAAGCTTGAGTACAGATCATTTGTAATTTTTGCTCTTGACCTTCTTGCTTTGCTATAACCCAAGGAGCATTATTATCAACAAAGCGATTAGCTTTATCAGCTAGTGCTAAAACTTGCTTAATTACTTCTTGATAATTACGGTTTTCATAAGCATCAAGTACAATTTGCTTAATGCTTAAAATATCTTCCATCATATTATCATCTAAAGCTTTATCAGCTAGTATGCCGTCAAACTTTTTAGTGATAAATGAGGCTGTACGTGAAGCTAAATTTACTATCTTACCTACAATATCAGAATTTACTTTAGCCATGAAGTCATCTAAACTTAAGTCAAGGTCAACTGCTTGTGAGTTTAATTTAGAGGCAAAATAATAGCGTAAACATTCTGGTTTTAAGTGTTTTAAGTAAGTTTTAGCTTGAATAAATGTACCTTTAGATTTTGACATTTTAGCTCCGTTTACTGTTACGTAGCCATGTACAAAGATCTTATTTGGCAGACGATAGTCAGCTCCTTTTAAAGTAGCAGGCCAAAATAGTGAGTGGAAGTATAAAATATCTTTACCAATAAAGTGGTACATTAATTTATCTGAATCTTTTTTAATGTAAGAATCAAAATCAATATTATGTTTGGCACAGTAATTTTTTAAAGAAGCAAAATAGCCAACAGGGGCATCTAACCACACATAAAAATATTTATCCTCAGTATTTGGAATCTTAAATCCAAAATATGGAGCATCTCGAGAAATATCCCATTGCTTTAAGCCTTGATCGAACCACTCTTGTAGTTTATTAGACATCTCTTGTGGTAGAACATCTTTAATGTATGATTGTAGAAAATCATTAAATTTAGGTAAATCAAAAAAATAGTGAAGACTATCTTTTAGTATAGGTTTAGCACCTGATACTGTAGAGTATGCATCTTTTAAGTCAGTAGGATTATAAGTTGCAGAACAAACCTCACAATTATCACCATATTGATCAGCTGCACCACACTTTGGACAAGTACCTTTAACAAATCTATCTGGTAAAAACATATTTTTCACAGGATCATAAAGCTGTGAAATAGTTTTAGTAACAATATAACCTTTGTCATAAAGCTTTTTATAAATATCACAAGATAATTCATTATTTTCATTACAATGTGTTTTATGATAATTATCATAGCTGATAAAAAAGCCATCAAAATCAGCTTTATGTTCGATACCTACTTGCTCAATAAGTTGTTCTGGAGTGATATTTTGAGCAGCTGCTTTTAACATTACAGGAGTACCATGACAATCGTCAGCGCATACATAAATAACGTCATCACCTTTAGCACGTAAATAGCGAACAAATATATCAGATTGAATATGCTCAAGCATATGACCTAAATGGATAGGTCCATTAGCATAAGGTAGAGCAGATGTTACAAATATTGAGCGTTTTGGGGTCATATATTCCTCTTAAAACATCTTAAACTAACAATAAATTGTGCTTATTGTAGCACCAATCAAGTAAATTATGACAAAGTATTCTGTTTTCTAGTAGGTAATTGCGCAATTATTACTGCTATAAACATCAAGATACAGCCTATGAGTTCTTTATTTGTTAAACTTTCATTTAAAAAGAGCATGCCAAAGACTACTGCCATTACTGATTCTAAAGATAATATTAAAGTAGCAATAGTTGGATTTATACCTCTTTGACCGATAACTTGTAATGTATAGGCAATACCATTTGACATAATACCTACATATAAAATTGCAGGCATAGCAAGTTTAATTGTTTCAAGACTTGGATTACCAAAAAACCACATAAAGAAAAAAGCAAAAAAAGATGCTGAAAAAAATTGACCACAAGAAAGTAGTAAACCATCAACTTTTTCAACAAATACAGAAATGACTAAAATATGAAAGGAAAATGCTATAGCACAAAGGAAAATATAGATATCACCACTTTCAATAGTTAAATCATTTTTAATACAGAGTAAGTATAAGCCAACTAATGATAAAACAATACCTATAATAATAAAAGCATTGAGTCTTTTACCAATAAATAAAGAAAAAACAGGTACAAAGATAATGTACATAGAAGTGATAAAACCAGCTTTTCCTGCATCAGTTGAAACTAGACCAAATTGCTGCAGTGATTCACCTAGTAATAAAAAAATACCACAACTAATTGATCCTATGATTAAGTCTTTTTTATTTGTTTGTTTTATTTTATTAGTGTTATTTTTTTTGTGATAAAAAAAATAATAAATAATAGGTAATAAAAATATAGCACCTACTAAAGTTCTAAAAAAAGTAAAGGTAAAAGGGGATACATAGTCCATTCCTATGCTTTGAGCTACAAAACCTGAACCCCAAATAACAGCTGTTATAAATAAGAGTAATGATTGACGTACTTGAAACATAACAAACCCAATTTATGTCAATTAAAGGACAATATGATAATGTGTAGTTAAGACCTTTACAATGATCTGCTATTAAAACTGAGCTTTTAAACTATATATACAGATATATTTAAAATTTTGAGCTATTTTAGTGCATATACACAATAATATAACTTAATGTTATTTTGATAAAAATTTAAATTTTTAAGATTTAATTAAATTAATAGTTAAGAAATTAAGATACAGATTTTATCACTAGGTATAATACAATTAGCATAAAATGGATGATATTTGGTAATTGTGTTTGTTTGACATCACCAATTTATAATCATGTATTTTTATGTTTTATGCAAATAATATTTTATTAATATTTTAGTTAGGAATTTGTTATGAAAGTAGTAATTATAGGAGGAGTTGCAGGAGGAGCTGCTTGTGCAACTCGTTTACGTCGTTTAGATGAAAGTTTAGATATTACAATTATAGAGCGTGGTGAGCACTTATCTTTTGCTAACTGTGGTTTACCTTATTATATTGGTAATGAAATTAAAGAGCGTGATCATTTATTTGTTGCAACTAAGAGTTTATTTGAAAAGAGATTTAAGATTAATGTTTTAAATAATACTAATGCTACAGCTATTAATAGAGATAGAAAAACTGTTACAGTAGATGATGGCTCAAAACAATATGAGGTTGCATACGATAAATTGATTTTATCACCAGGTGCTAAGTCTTTTGTACCTGATTTATTTGCTGATAAAGCTGGTGTATTTACTTTAAGAAATGTGCCAGATGCTGACAGAATTGTAGCTTATATTAAGCAAAAGCAAGTAAAGAAAGCAGTTGTAATTGGTGGAGGTTTTATTGGACTTGAGGTTATTGAGAATCTAAAACGTTTAGATATAGAAACAACCTTAGTTGAAATGTCAAATCAAGTATTAGCTCCACTTGATTTTGAAATGTCACAATATGTGCATAAGGAATTAAATGATAATGGTATTAGTTTGAGATTAAATCATCATATTACAGCCTTGGAATATAAAGATAATGGCTCAATGCTATTAACTTTAGATGATGGTCAGATCTTAGAAAGTGATATTGTTATTTTATCTATAGGTATTAGACCTGAAAGTTCTTTAGCTGTAGATAGCAATCTTGAAGTTAATGCTAGAGGTTATATTGTAACTAATGATAAGATGCAAACTAGCGATAAAGATATCTATGCGTTAGGTGATGCTGTTGAAGTGATAGAGCCTATTTTAGGTGGTAAAACAACAATTGCTTTAGCAGGTCCTGCTGCTAAACAAGCTCGTGTAGTATGTGCAGATATTGTATCTGGTGATTATAGTTATAGAGGAACTTTTGGTGCTTCTATTGCTAAAGTCTTTAATATGCAAGCTTCGAGTGTGGGGCTAAATGAAAAGCAACTTAAAAATTCAAATATAAATTATGAATGTGTGCTTTTACATAGTCCATCTCATGCAAGTTATTATCCTGATTCATCACCAATTAATTTTAAGTTAATTTATGATAAGGACAGTAAGAAGATTCTAGGTGCACAAGCTGTAGGTATTGATGGTTGTGATAAGAGAATAGAGATAGTTTCTGCTTATATGGCAAAAGATGGCACTATTGATGATTTAGCTTGGCATGAGCAGGTTTATGCACCTCCTTATGGTTCTGCTAAAGATGAAATCAATTTTGCAGGCTTTGTAGCACAAAACATTGAAGATAATTTAGTTAAACAATGTTATGTGCATGATGTTAAATCTTTATGTGAGCAAGGTGCTATTTTCTTAGATGTAAGAACTCAAGCTGAGTTTGATGTTCGTAGTTATCCAAATTCTGTACATATTGATTTAAATACTTTAAGAGATAATTTAGACAAGCTTGATAAGAATAAAACTATTATTATTACTTGTGCTGTAGGTTTACGTGGTTATATAGGTGCACGTATTTTACAAGAACATGGTTTTAATAAAGTTTATAATTTAGCAGGTGGTTTACAATCTTTATTTATGGCTAACTATAAAGTTAAGTAACTTTTAAAATAGAGAAGGTAATTAGTTTTGCCTTCTTTATAAATTGTTACCCTTTATTTTTAATGAGAACACATAAATTGCATATTTTTTAAATCTAATGTGACAACAAGGTAGAAGTCCTATAATACTATAATCTAGCAAATTATAATAAAAATCTTATTATTAACACAATATCTAGTAAAATTTCAATAATATTTAATTATCTTATGTTCTAAATTATGGGCTATAAATAAAACCTGTTTAAGATCACATTATTCTAGATGATTGCTAAATATCTTATAAATTACAAAGGCTAATATATTTATGCCTATCTTATCTAGCAGCTCTTGTTTTGTAATAAATTTGGACATAGCTTACTTCCTCATAAGTCATTTTTTACACTATTATGATATTTATCAAAGAGATATTTTAAAAAGCTTTATATACTGCTGAACTTTTAAATTAAAAATGTGATCTCATACATATTTTACTTATAGCCCATAGTTCTAAATAGCTTTTTAATCCTATCTCCCTGTTTTTTTTATTGAGTATCTCTAATTTAAACTTATTGACTTACTTAAATTAGATTGCAATCATTTGTTATTATTTTATTTTAAAATAAAAATACTTTATTTTCACTTATTTTTGT
>CALXNP010000043.1 GCA_944389785.1 uncultured Anaerobiospirillum sp. | reverse complement strand
CGAAAAACCATCATGTAAAAATTTACATAAAAGTGTTAACATGCTAGCTTTAAAAATTTGATTATAGGGTAGACACTTTTAATCATATAATAAATATTAAAGAGTTTAGTAATATCAGATTTTAAAGCATGTGAAGAACTTTTAGTTAAAGCTTGTGATTGTAATAGAACAGGAGATATTGCTAGGCTTTATGCTATACATCAGCCTGAACTTTTATTACTGTTTCTTGTGACTTCTAGACCTACACATATTAAACAGCTTAAATTACACTAGATAAAAAATTTGGGACTTAATATATCAACAGATGCTACTTGCTATAATGAATTTTGTAATAAATTTAAAGAAAATGAAAAAATTTTAAACAGCAAATTATTTTCTCTATAAACAGTTAAAATTTCAAAATAGATATAGCTTTATAATTATTAACTTAACCTTAGAAAGCTAGGTGAGTCTTTTATGATAAGACAAGCAAGCCTATTGCTTTTCAAAGCAACTTATACAGCAATAATTATACTAGCTACAAATAAGGCATGCAGTATTTAGTAGCTAATTTAATATCTATATTGCACTTTTACTTTTTTCAATAAGCTCAATTAAGTGCGAATATTGCTCTTTTGAAAGTATTTCAATCTTTGAAATAAATCCTGAAGCCTTACTCCACAGCTTTAACATAAACTTATTATTATCATTTTTTATTTCAACAATATCATAATATTGTGATACCTTCACAAGAGCTAGACTATATCCGTTATCTTTAAAAAATTTAGACCATTTTTTATAAAAGCTTTGTTTTGCTGCTGATAATGAGTCTATATTAATATCTTCAAATCTACACTCTTTTATAACATCCTTAACAATAGCTTTTACAATCTTTTCATGCATATTATCAAAACTTTTTAAGAATACAGCAGATACAGCAAGAAGTTGCTTTAGACCCTTGTTTATGATCTCAATAACAATATCTTCTGCGCCTTGCTTTGAGAATGTAAATATATTTTTATAAAGATTTTCTTCAGATATTTTACTTAAGCTAAAACCTATATGATCAAGTTTTACACTTAACAAATATGCAACATATCTTACATTTATATTTTCAATAGTATTTAATTGATCTTTATATTTACTATCACAATCAAAACTATGGACTACAATAAAAGTATTACTATCTCTATCATTTATTTCACTACCATATTCAACTTTAGCATTCTCTATGATGGACAACCTTAGTCTATTAGTTAAAATTACTTTTTCTCCTAATTTTATGGCGTTATATACAAATCTATAATACCAGTCAAAATTTTTATTATTTTCCATCATGTTATCTACTAAAACTGTATCATACTTTGTTGTAAAAACTTTATATATATCTACAGCCCAAGCATGTTTTAGCAATAAACAATTAAAGAGACTATTCTCTTTTTCAACAAAATTTATAATAAAAGATTTATTTTTATCCTTATAAAAGGATATTAATTTTCTAAGCTCATTTTTTAAATGTTCTTTTTCTTTATCATCACTTTTATTAGCAATTAATTCATTATTAATTTTAATAAATTTTTTAGTTTGAAGCATTTGCTTATAAAACTTACTATCTTCAAAAGGATTAAGTTCTTCTAGTTCTTTTATTTTTTCATTTTTCAAAGCTTTTAAAAAGTTTTGTAAGTCTTTATCTTTTTTATCTTCAGCATAGTTATCACACACATATGCTATATATCTTTTTGTTTTATCATTAAGGTCGGCTAATACTAACTTTTTAAAAGTTACTTCAAGCTTATTATCTTGATCAATAACACATGTTTTTTGAAATTCCTCAAGTATCTCACAGATTTTAAAATGTGTATAAGCTTGACATAATACTGTTTGTGTTTTTGTAGTATCAAAATTAATTATTTCTTGTATATATGCTTTTTGCACATTATAAACTATATCATTTATATCTAAACCATGCTTGTTTTTCAAAAAGTTATCTTTTATATATAAATTATACTCATAGCTTTTTTTGCTATTGCTTGTAATTATTTTGCTTGTGCCTGAGCCTTTATATATAGCTCTTGCTACATTTTTTAAAACCTCATCACTATTATCAACACATAAAAGCTCATCATGACAGATAAAATTTAAACTATTATAATTCTTTTCCTCAATAGCTTTTGCAAGTTTAAGAGTTAAAATATTTTTTGAATTTAATTTATTTTCAAAATAAGTATTTTTGTAAAACTCTATATCACTACTCTGTATATATTTTTTTAATTCATCTATATTAGCAGCATTGCTTGTAGCATCGGAAAAACTATAAGATAAAGCACAAGGATCACCTATAAAAATAACTTTAAAGTCATTTATGTTTTGAATATACTTCATAAAGTCATTTAATAGATTTAAATATGCATTGCTATCTGTATTTTTATTCATATTATTTGTAATTAAATGGCTTTCAGCAATGACTAAAAGAGAATTAACACCATCATAAGACTCAGTACAATCAATAATTGAAAAATTATTCTCTTTATTTAAATCCTTTTTATATATAGCTAAAAATAAGCTTTCTAAAATAAAATCATCATTGTCTACATCTAAATTTTTGTTATTAATTCTATCTGCAATACTTTGACAAACTCTTTTACTTGGAGCAAAGAACTCTATTTGGCTAAAAGAGTATTTTTTATAAATATCTCTTATTGTTAAAAGATACTTATCTCTTTTTTCATCATCTATTGCATTTATAAGCATAAACCTTTTATCACTATTAAAAAAATTGTGTAAATGCTTATCTAACTCTGATCCTTTAAATTTTTTATTAGGTTGATAATGTTGCTTAGAAATTTTATTTTCTCTTAAATCCATACTAGAGTAATCGTCATTCATATAAATCTTATATGGAGTATTACAATCAAAAAAATCTAATAAAAAATCTTTTACTTCTTCTTTATAAGATATACTACTAGAATAATCGCATAGACATTCAGCCAAATTGGCTTCATCACATAAACTATAATATGCAACTGATTTTGGTAATTTAGAGCATTTAATAGGTCCTGAGAATATATTTAATGTAAAAATATTACTTTGATCTATATATTGATTTAATATTTTATTATTAGAAACCATCCTTTTCATTTCTTTACGATAAACATTTAACTGAAAAAAAGGATTTATATAATAAGTTCCACCACCTACATGTAAACTACCTGTGTCATTAGTAATTGTCCAAACCTTGCTTTCAAAGAATAAATTTTTCTTTTTATTGTATTTTAATGGTATATCAATATTGCCCTGATAATTTTTAAAATCAAAAAGCATTAAACCATTATCGTAATAAAAGATAGCATCTGCTTTAAAATATTGATAATCATCATTAAAAGGATTACCAATTAGCACACCATTTTTAAAATGATTAAGATTGTCATCTTTAAAAAGTTTATCTAGAACTTTTGCTACACGTCTAAATTGCATATTTTCATTAGTATTTTTAGTTAATCTATTATATACAGTAAAAGCCATATTACGCTTCCTAATAAAAATATCTATTTAAAGATTTTATTGCTCTTATTAAACATAAGTTCAATATAGTTTAATTTCATAAAAGCAATATATCTATTAAAAGTCAAGAATTTATTTTGTATTTTTTGACATGCCCAAGATCTTAAGAAATATTAACATATGAAAACCCTCTATTGAGCACTGTTATTACATGTGTTGTTTTGAGATAAGATAATAGTTTTTATTAATAGCTCTTGATCTTAAAGAGCATATACTAAAAAATACTCCATATATGGGTAAAGTTGCTTACTCTCAAAGAGAACATTCTTATGATTGTAACGGCTAATATATTTATGCTCAGAAAAGCTCAAAATTAAATTGTACAAAAAAGGGCAATTTTTAATTTTGACAAAGTCCTTAATTAAGATAAATTCCTTATATCAAAGTTTGATATGAGGAGTTTAAGTTGAGACAAGATATATTAGGATTTGCTATGGAAAATATTAGTGATTATGAAAAAGGTTTTAAAGTTAACTATTCTAAAGTTGCAAGACGCTTTAATTGCGACAGAAGAACTGTAAAAGCTGCATTTGAAAAGACATTGCATTTGAAACAATCTAATGGAAAAAGACCTACTAAAGTTAGAGCCAAACGTCCTTCTATTATTGATAATTATGCAGCTCTTGTACAAAAGAAATTTGATAGTGGTCTTAGTGCTATATCAATCTATCATCTAATCAAGGAAAAAGGTTTTGTTGGCTCTTATTCAACTAGATCTTGATTGTTACTTGTATCAATAGAGTTATAATCATTAATAATACTTTGCATTGAATTATCATAGCATTTAGAACTTTGTTGTTCCTCATTAGCCTCTAAGTTAGCTTCAGCATCTTCTTGTTCCTCATCATCTTGTGCTAAATTATCATAGGCATCATTGTCATTATTAAAAAATTTCTGCTCACAAGAAAATGGCATATGATAATTATCATCATTATAATCTTCATCATAAGCTTCTTTACCACAAAGATCTTTTTTGCCTTTATTTTTAGGAGTTTTAATAGTTTTAGATGGACTTTGATTCAATATATGATTTACAGCAGTATCTACTCTAAAAATATCTAAAGCAAACTATCCTTCAGAAAGTAACCCATATTTTATCTATGCACCAGCTCCAAATAAAAATCCAAATGTTTTTAAACTTACATCAATGTTATTTTTAACTTTTTTATTCATAGCTAACTACTTTAGATTTAACATAAAAAATATATGCTATTAAAATCTATTCAAGAGTAATATCTTGTTCTGACTTATGATATAGCATAAGTGCATTTTCTACAGATATCTCATTTACAAACCAACCTCTAGCTTCACATAATTTATAAAACAAAGAGTATTTATTTTTCTTATTCATTTCCTTTAAAGTTACAATAATACCAAAATTTAAAGGTTTCTTATAAGAGGTCAATCTTTCTTTATATTTTATATTTAATCCCCATAAACCTGCATCTGATATTTTTTTTCTAGGTGTTGGTTTTTTTGAAGTATCTTCGCAAATATGCTTCACATTATCCCATTTTCTAAATAAGCTTCTTGCATCCTCTTCATAAAGACATTTTAAATCATTATCAGTTTGCTTATTATTATCTATAGCTTTTAATGTACCTTGTTGTGTAACTCTGCCAAACTTGAGATCTAATTCAATATTTGTATAATCAACTCCTTGATCTCTATTGCAATCAGGAAAATAAACTAATGTTGTTCTTGCCCAAAAAGGGTATTTTTCTTGCTCTAATGGTATAGGCAAATTATAAGTAAATGTTTCATATTCTTGCACTACACCGCTAATAAAAAACTTTATCTCATCATCAGGGCTTGTAACAATATCATCAATTTTTATAGGAACTATACCATACCCCATACTAAAACTAATATCATCTTTTCTCTTCCAAGCAGCTGCAGCATCAATAATTAAAGCTTTTGCAATTTCACGTGATAATCCCATTTTATAAATTAAAAAAGCAATTTTACGTGTAATCCAAGGAGCTGAAAAAGATGTACCTTTAACATATTTTGCTCCATTGTTATCACAGCACACAACAATATTTTCATCAGCTCTTAATCCATCTCCTCCATAATAACTAACATCAGGCTTGTAAAAAAATGATAAAACAGGACCCTTTCTTGTATAAGAAGCACTTTGATTATTAAAGTTTACTGAGTTTACTACAATAGAATTTAAAGAATCAGCAGGTGCTCCAATTTTTACTTGATTCAAATTTGTCTTATTAGTCCCAGCTATAATAAAGATAACATCAAATTCATTTTGAATTTTATCAAGCTCTGCCCCTTCTGGTGAAATATAGTTTTCATTTATTTCATAAACAGAACCTAAAGATAAATTCCATACTTTTATATCTGTATTTGCTCTTACTATATTACGAATAACTTTTAAAATCGCAAATGAACTAAAACCATGAGCTGTAGCTACTCCAAAATGTTTTACTCTAAATCTACCACAATTATCATCCAATTTTGGGTTTGCTCTTGGACCATCAACAATAATAGAAGTTACAGCTGTACCATGAAAAAAATCACGCTCTGTTAATTCAATATTTTCATCAAGAGTATTTTTATATTCTACCCATTCTTTAAAATATACTTCCTTATTAAAATGGGTATCTATCACACCCACAATTGGCTCATCTGTTGGAGAAGGAATATCTATCGTTTTTATATCTTGTTGTTTTTTTACTATCTCATCTGCAATATTTCTAAAATCAGAAACAGCCATAGATATTAAATATGGAGCTTTATCTACTAAAATATGATATTGTTCATAGCTTAGCAATAAAGTTGTATTGTTTAACATGTTATCAGCATGTATTGTTATACCAAAAGACGATAGTAATTCTTTAGTCTCAATATTTGTTTGGTAAATAGTTACAAGCATCTTTTCTTGCGTTTTTGTAGAAACCTCAAGAATATCAAATTTTCTAACATATGAAATATCATGTATTATTTTTAAAAAACAAGTTTTACTTAATGATTGTAATTTAATCCTTTTTTTGTTAGAACTTATAGCATTAAAATCTTCAAAATTAATACTACTAGTTTGAAAGTTTATTTTTAATATTTCTTGTACTTTTTGAAGATATTCTTTGGTCTCTTTTAATACAATTAAAGGTACATAGTAAGTAATCACATGGCACAATCTATTATTTACATGCTCAAATTTAGCTCCTCTTATGTGTTCTGATGGATTATTATTCTTATATGAAAAAAGCTTTGTTAATCTATTACTCTTTGCCACTATTGTTGTATAATGCACGCTAACTAAAGTACCAGATATATATTTTTCTTTATTTTTCCAATATTCAATAATATTATTAATTTGTTTTAAAAGTATATCTATTTGCTCTGCTGATACCACTGTGCCTTTAGGTATTTTTATTGTCCCCATCTTTTGAGTGTTTTTTTGTGTATTTAAATCTCTACTTAAATGTAATAAATTATTCATTCTACCTCCTTACTTTTTAACTCTCGAGCAACAGAACTTTTAGATTTTTTGGTAAGAGTCTCTATTTCACGTAATGTAAATTTTTGCTCTTTCAATTTTTTTAAATTATTAGGTTTTTCTTCACTTACAATACTGTATAGCCTTCTTAAATAATCATGATCATCTTGAGGATCACTAAATGCTACAGATGTTTTTATGATATTTTTTAACTCACCAGGGTTTGGTATATCTTGATATAAATTTAATATTTTTTTAAATAACCTCATATTATTATGAGGTATTTTTAATTTAGACAAATAATTTTCTAATAAATTTTGTGCTACCTCAATTAAATCAGCTCGTGAGTATCTATTAAAATCTATTACAGAATCAAAACGTCTAATTATTGCTTTATCAAAATTTTCAAATAAATTTGTTGTTGCTATTAGCACTACATTATCATTTATTTTATCAAAACATTTAAGCAATGTAGATGTTACTCTTCCCATTTCTCGAAGATCATTTAAATTGGTTCTATCCATTGCTAATGCATCAATTTCATCAAATAGTATAATAATCTTTTCTAGCTGATATAGACCATTTATCTCATTAAATACAGCTTCAAGATTCTTCTGTGTTTGACCTAGCTTGCTATCAATAATATCTGTAAAATTTACAAGAAATAACTCTCTATCTAAAATCTTAGCTATTTGTTTAGCTCCTTCAGTTTTCCCAGTACCAGGAGCTCCTTTAAAAAGAAATTTATGTATACCTATATTTCTTTGAATGGCATTAACTAATCCTAATAAATCTTGTATTAAACTATCAGGTAAAATAAGTGGTTCATCACTTAAAGATACTTTTTCAAAAAAATGAGATAATTCAACATGATGTTGTACTTGCTGAGGTACAAATGTATTCTTATTAGAGAGTAAAGACATTATATAATGAGCAATCTGAGAATCTCCTAATGCATCAAACTCTTTTGCAATACCATAAGCTACATTCTTAAAAGCAATCTCATTTTGTTCACTATGATAACGAATGAGGTTTATTATATCTTTCTTTTTCATTTAAACTTCTCCCCACATTAAATATATAACACTTTGGGACAAAAATATCAATATTGAGACAAAATTTAATTTTACAAAAAATACAACTATTTTATAGCATATAGTATATAAATTAATATCAATATTATAAGTTAATAAAATAAACGTAAATAAAAAATAATAATAATTAATACAACTTTGTGATTAGGTTAAATATTACAAAACTTTATAACAACACTAAAATTTACTTAAATTAAAGATCTAATTTTGCTTTATAAGTATAAATTTCAATAATCCATAATTAGTAATTATTATGCTTTTTTCATTCATAATTCTTAATAGTAATATTAACAAAAATACTTTTTCTATAGATATTAATTATTATTATATTCTTCTACCTGCTTATTCATTTCTTGTATAAAACTAATAGTTTTTCTAAAAAATCACTCTGTCTTTTTATCTGCTACTTTTTTATAAAAGTTAATAATAACTTTAAATATACTGCTAATTATTTGTACTATAAAATATAATAACCTTATGTGAAATATTTCAAAAACAAATTAATATCTCTTGCCTTAAAAAATTTTTTAACTATTATTGAAAATAATAAGTATGTAAATAGATGATCTTATATTTACTTAAATATCTCTACAAACATAGGAGCTATTATGAACTTAAAAATAATAACTTTAGCTGTAGCTATACCTTTTTTGATTACCAACGCTCAAGCAAATTCACTAGATTTACAATCTAATAATTTGGCTATGAGTAATTTAGAACAAAATAATCATGCTCAAAGTTTATATCAAAATATACGCTTTGATGATGACGATGATCGTTACGATGATGATGACCGTTATGACAATGATGATCGCTATGATGACGATCGTGACGATGACGATGACCGTTATGACGATGATGATCGCTATGATGACGATCGTGACGATGACGATGATCGTTACGATGATGACGATTAAATTCTATTAATGTAACCCTAATAAGTTGTTTAGCTTATTAGGGTTTTTATTAATTAGACCAATTTAAAATTTCATAACCATTTACTTTAGCAATTTCTTGCAAACTTGCATTAGGATTTACAACATATGCAATATCTGCTTTTTGCAGTAAAGATAAATCATTTATAGAATCTGTATAAAAACTTATCTTCCCTGTATATTGCTTATGTGCTTGTATAAATTGCTCAAGTTTAAAAACCTTACCTTCTTTATATGATGGTATACCTTCTATTTTATTGGTATAAAAACCATTTTTTTGTACAACATCTATGCCTATAACATTATCAATTTTAAGATGCTTAGCTATTTCTTTTACAATAAAACTTGCTGAAGCTGAAATAATTAGCATATCTGTACCAATGCTCTTATAATAATCTATAAGCTTTAACGCTTGAGGAAAAATTGTTGGTACTAAAATATTACTAACATAATCGTGTATTAAAGCCTGTACTTTATCAATAGGTACTGTTAATAAGGGCTGCATAGAAAAAGCAATATAATCATGTACATCCATAGTACCTTGATCATAAAGCTTCATAAGCTCTTGCTCTTGCTTTAAAAAATTCTCACCACAAGTTAAATTATGCTTATACATATACTCACACCACAAAGTGGAGCAATCTGCATTTATTAAGGTATAATCCAAATCAAAAACAACAAGATCAGAACTCATTGATTGTATCCTTCAAAGGTTGTATGTCTTTTGTTTTAAAATATAGCTTAACAGCATCTTGTTTAAAGAATCTCATTCTATTAATATCATTTAATTCATCAACATTTAAGCTAAAATCATCAAGTTTTACATTGTAGCGAATAATATTGCCAAGCAGCTGAACATTGCTAATTCTTCCATTTAAACAATAATCGTAATCTATGACATCTGTATTACTAATTGCTAGTGTTATTGCCTCTGGTCTTATAGCTGTTTGACAATTAAGATTAAAATATTTTAAAGAGAATTTCTTTTTAAGAATATTGTAATTACCTATAAATGTTGCAGCAAACTTATTAACAGGATTAGTATAAATATCAATAGGACTGCCTTGTTGTACAATATTACCCTTATCCATCAAGAATATCCTATCAGACATTATCATAGCTTCTTCTTGATCATGAGTTACAAAAATAGTAGTAAGATTAAGCTCTTGTTGTATCTGCCTTATCATTGTTCTTAATTTTTTTCTAATCTTAGCATCAAGTGCAGATAATGGCTCATCTAAAAGTAGAATATTAGGTTCTACAACTAAAGCTCTAGCTAATGCTACTCTTTGCTTTTGTCCTCCTGATAAAGCATCAATGTAATAATTTTCTTTACCAGTTAAATCTACAAGCTCAATAATTTGTAAAACTTTTTTACGTATAACTTCTTTTGAAAGTTTCTTAAGCTTAAGTCCAAAAGCAATATTGTCAAAAACATTTAAATTTGGAAACAAAGCATATGATTGAAAAACCATACCAATATTACGCTTTTGTACATCTTTATAGGTAATATCTTCACCATCAACATAAACATTACCACTATCAACATTATGTAAACCAGCTATTGAACGCAATAATGTAGATTTACCACAACCTGATGGTCCTAAAAGCGAAATAAACTCACCTTTATGTATATCAAAATTAATATTATTAAATATTTGATTATTATCAAAGCTTTTAGACAGATTTCTTACTTGAACGTAACTCATTTTTTGTACCTATATATGAAGCAATAACTGTAAATAAGAAAATAAATGCAAAGTAGGTTATAACTAAAGCAGAAGTAAAATGTCCGCTAGCTACACGTTTTGAATATAAGTAGACTTGTAAAGTCTCATATTGTGTACCCACCAAAATATTGGCAAATACAAATTCACCTAATAGTACTGACAATGATATAAAAACAGCAGTTAAAATTCCCTTTTTAATATTAGGCAATACTACTAAAATAAAAGCTTTAAAAGTTGAAGAACCTAATAATCTTGCAGCATCAACTAAATCATGAACATTTACTGCACTTAATGAATTAGTAATAGAGCGATAAATAAAAGGAATAATAATGGTAAAGTATGTTCCAATTAATATATATGCTGTACCCGAAATATTTAAAGCACTATCTGAATAAATTTGTAATAAACCTACAGATGAAACTACAGGTGGAATAGCAAAAGGTATTAAAATTATATAGTTTAAATATTTAAGCAATATAGGAGCACTATGACAAGCTAATAATATAATAGGAATTAACAATACTAAACCTAAAGCTAATGCGCCTACAGAAACTATAGCTGATCTTAAAAAAGCACTCCAAAATCTAAAATCACCAAATAAATCTATATACCATTTAAAAGTAAAACCATCTGGTAAAATAGTAGCTCCCCACTTTGTTGAAAATGAGTACACTAAAGTTGCAAGTATAGGCAATGCCATAAGCATTAATACTGTATAAATAATTGTTTTATGATAGTAATGATTAACGTTTTTTAGCATGATAAGTCCTCTTTAATAAGAGCTGATTAATTAAAACAACAAAACTCATGCTCAAGAGTAATAACATAGAAATGGCAGCAGCCATATTTGGATCAAGGTAAATATCACCTGAAACTAAAGATGCTATTCTGACAGTTAAGATATTGTAATTACCTGAAGTTAAAGCATAGATACTTGCATAAGCACCTAGTGCATTAGCTATTAAAATTACCATTGTGCCTAAAATAGCAGGAGTTAAAATAGGTAAGGCTACTTTAAATACATAATACATAAAATTAGCCCCTAACATTCTAGCAGCGTCATACCACTCTTGCTTTAAAGCATCAAAAGCTCCATAAAGAAGTAATATAGCTAAAGGTATTTGAAAATAAGTGTATATAACTAAAATTCCTGTTTTGCCATAAATAGAGAAGCTATCAATTAAGCCAATATCTTTTAATAATAAAGTTACAAAACCATTCATACCTAAAATTATGATAAAAGCAAAAGCTAATGGTACTCCTGAAAAGTTTGAACACATATTAATAAAAGATATGATGCTGTTTTTTAAAAAACCTTTTTGTTTTTGCAATGAATTAATAAAAACAAGGGCTATAACTGTAGATATGAGACTAGATAAAAAAGCAAAATAAAAAGAATTATAAAATGCTTGATGAATAAATGCATCATCTAAAAGCATAGTATAATTGTATAATGACCATTGTCCCTCATATTTAAAACTATTGATCAAAACCCATAGCATTGGCTCAATTTGAAACATAAAAAATACTATGGCAAAAGGAGCACATATTAATAGACATTTTAATAACTTGATAAAACGT
This sequence comes from uncultured Anaerobiospirillum sp., assembly GCA_944389785.1. GTDB lineage: Bacteria > Pseudomonadota > Gammaproteobacteria > Enterobacterales > Succinivibrionaceae > CALXNP01. The sequence goes on along the minus strand of CALXNP010000043.1, from coordinate 6,617 downwards.
CGATATTGCTTTGATTGTAATCTTTGATGAACAATATCTAAAGTTATAGAATCTGTTTTATATGCATTTAAAGATACACTCTTATCAATTTTGTTAATTTTCATAAATTAACTCCGCACATATATCTTTTTTGTGGTTTTTAATTCCTAAAATATTGCAGATAGTGCCACAAAGCATAGTTTGTTTTAAATTAGAAACTTTTGGGCAATGGGTAAATACATTGCCAAAAACAAATAAAGGTATTTCACGCTCACAAGCTAAAACTCCACTATGAGAGTTATCTAAATTCATACCATGATCAGCTGTGACAATTACTTGATAACCTAAATCTATCCATGTTTTAAGGTATGTAGAAAGATATGTATCATTAGTTCTTGCAGCATTACGATAAACTGCAGAATCGTAACCACCACGATGACCTGCATCATCAATATTCATAGGATGTACTAATAGAAAATCAGGATCATATTGTTGTCTTAAAAATTCTGCATCAATATAAACAGCTTCATCAGGATAGTGATCCCATTTGTAAAAAATACCATGCTGAATATTTAAATCGTTATTATTAACTATACGATCTCTAACATTATCAAAAGGTGCATTATTATAAAGTTCACTTACCCAGTAATAAGCAGAAGCTGCTGTAGTAAGACCATGTTCTTTGCATAAAGAGAAAATAGAAGTATTAGGTGATCTCTTATTGTAAGCATTACATACAACATTAGATATCACAGGACTTAGTCCAGTTAAAACACACTCATATAAAGGGCGTGACACACTAGGTAGTTCACATTGTAATTTATAAAGACTACCATAATTGTGCTCAATTAGACCCATGGTAAAGCCCATGCAGTCATGGGCTACCTGATAATTAAGTCCATCAAGCAATACTAAAATTACTTTATTAGACATCTTTATCCTTATTGCATATTAATTAAAACGTGTTGTTGCCATAATCTTGGTAATTGCTTAGCTGTTTGTTCCCACTTCTTATGATCTTTTATATTGCGGGCATTTTTATATTGCTCTTGAGGTATGAGCATAGCTTTAACATCTTCTGGTAAATTAACATCAGAACGAATTGGTCTTGCAAAACCACGAGCTAAATTAATTTGACCTGCATCTGAGAAAATATACTCACGAGCTAATTTAGCAGCATTTGGATGTTTTGCATATTTGTTAATTATGGTTGAGTAACCAGAAACTAAAGATCCCTCTTGTGGAATAACTACTAAGAATTGATCTTTATTAATTTGATGAGCATAGTTTAAGGCATTAAAATCCCACACTAAAGCTACTTCAATTTCGCCTTTTTCAAGATTAGCAATTGAAGGATCAGATACAATTAAGCGACCTTGTTTTGCAATTTTTGCAAAGAAATCAAGAGCTGGTTTTATATTAGTCTCATCTCCGCCTAAACCCATTGCTGCGGCTAATACAGCAGAGCTTGCTTGTGCTGCTACTGAAACATCACCAACACAAACATTGTAATCACCTGTTAATAAATCATTCCAAGATCTTGGTGGGTTTTTAACAAGATCTTTATTAATCATAAAACTAATAGTACCAGTATAAGCTAAAGCATAATGACCATCTTTATCCTTTGCCCAATCAGGAATACTATCCCATGTAGTAGGCTTATAAGCTTGAGTTACACCTTGAGCTACAGCTACTTTTGTAAATGCCTCACCTACATCACCAATATCAGCTGTTGCATTATTTTTCTCTGCTTTAAATTTAGCTATTTCTTGAGCTGAGCTCATATCTGTATCACTGTGCTCAATACCATACTTATTTTTAATATCATTCCAGGTACCAACCCAATTTGCCCAGTGATCTGGCATACCTAAACTATTTACTTGCCCCTCTGCTTGAGCTGCTTTTACTAATTCATCTAAATTATTATCTACATTCTGAGCTGAAGCATTAAAGCATACTAAAATGGCGGCACTTAATACTGCCTTTTTTAAAGATTGTAAATTTAACATATCTTATCCTTTATATAATATTTAAGTTGCAGTCAAATTATATAAAGGCAATGTTAATTTCTAGTTAAGATATTATTGTATTTTTGTAAAGTTATAGACAAAATTGTTAAGAAAAATTTCACGTATAAAGAGGTTAAGATTGTATTTATCTTATTTTATAGGTGCTGATTCTTATTTACCATTAAAATCATCTATATAATATTATCTTAAATTTATTTTGAAATTAGGTGTGCTTACATTACTACTAAACATATAATCTACTTTACATATAACCTTAGTATTATCTGGTATATCCTTAGTAATTACAGAACCTGCCGCTATTAAACAGTTTTTACCTATTGTAATACCAGGCAGTAATACACAACCTGCACCTATTGAACTTCCTTCTTTTATTCTTACTCCTTCAAATATAGCACTCTTATTTTTACTTTTAGGATACTTATCATTACAAAAAGTAGTATTAGGACCAATAAATACATTATCTTCAATAATAGTGCCTGTCCAAATATACACACCATTTTTTATAGTAACATTATTGCCTATTACACTACCATGCTCAAGATAACAACTAGCACATACATTACAATTTTCACCAATTATCACATCTTTCTCTACTACACAAAACTGCCATATATTTGTAGATTCTGGAATAAAACTTTTTACATCTGAAAGATCATGTATCATATATGCCTATAAGCTCTCATTATCTAATAATAAACTAAAACAAAACTACAGCTATAATAGCATAAACTATATTTAAGTTATAATTTAAGACCTTATTAAAAACAAGATAAAATTATTATTGACTGAGTTAAGAAAGTTCTGTACTAACGCAAATTAAATGTCTACTAATGAAAAATTAAGCTAAATACTATTAATAGCTCATATAAGTGCTAAAATATAGTGGCCTATCACAAATAAATAAAAGGGATACTTTATGCAAAAACAAGATATTGAAAACAGTGTACGTGCTGCTTTAGAAGAGGATTTAGGTGGTGTTGTTGATGCAAGTCGTGACTTAACAGCACAATTAATTGATAAAGATACTATTAATGAGGCCACTGTTATTACTCGTGAGAGCGGCATTTTCTGTGGTAAAGAGTGGGTAAATGAGGTTTATAGACAATTAGGTAATGATGTAAATATTACTTGGTTTGTTGAAGATGGTGATGAAATTAAAGCAGGTCAAGAGTTATTCCATCTTAAAGGCAATGCAAGAACACTGCTTACAGCTGAAAGAACTACTTTAAACTTTGTACAAACTTTATCTGGCACTGCTACTACAGTATCTAACTATGTAAAAGCTATGGCTGGTACTAATTGTAAACTATTAGATACTAGAAAAACTATTCCAGGTCTTCGTAATGCTCTAAAGTACGCTGTAACTTGCGGTGGTGGTCATAATCATCGTATTGGTCTTTTTGATATGTATTTAATCAAAGAAAACCATATTATGGCTTGTGGTGGTATTGCTAAAGCTATTGAAAGAGCTAGAGAATTAAGATCTGATGTTAAAGTTGAAGTTGAAGTTGAAAATCTAGATGAATTAAATCAAGCACTAAAAGCAAAAGCTGATATTATCATGCTTGATAACTTTGATTTTGAAACTATGCAAGAAGCTGTAAAACTTACTAATCATCAAGCGAAGCTTGAGATCTCAGGTAATGTTACTTTAGAAACTATAGCTCGTTATGCTGCAATTGGTGTTGATTTTATTTCTGTCGGTGCTCTAACTAAACATTTAAGAGCTCTTGATTTATCAATGCGTTTTGTAAAACAATAATTTACTTTTAGCTCCTACCGATGTAGGAGCTTTATAACTTTTAATATATCTTAGCCAAAGTAACTTATATCAACTCGTGGCATTACTCTGCATACCAATTCATAAGGTATAGTATTGCAATATTTGGCTATTATCTCTACAGGTAGCTCATCTCCCCACAACACAGCCTCATCACCAACTTTATCTTTTGCATCATTACCAAGATCAACAAATAACATATCCATACACACATGACCTGCTGTTGGTACTATCCTACCATTAATATAAACAGGTGTGCCATTTGGAGCTGTACGTGGATAACCATCACCATAACCTGCTGCAACTATGCCTATAGTTGTATCACATGGTGCAATAAAAGCAGCACCATAACCAATCTTAGCTCCTTTTTTAACATGTCTTATAGCAATAAGTGAGCTTTTTAAACTCATAACTGGCATTAAACCATGATCATGTCCAACCTTACCTTCAAAAGGTGAAATACCGTACATAATAATACCTGGCCTTACATAATCAGTATGACTTAAAGGCCAATTTAAAATTCCTGCTGAATTTGCTAGACACAAATCACCTTTAAAAGTTTTAGCTACATCTAAAAAATAGTTAATTTGCTCATTATTATAATCATACTCACTAGGAGTATCTGCTACAGATAAATGAGAAATTAAACCTATTGGCTGCTCAACATTAATACAATTTTCAAGTTGTGTTTTTATGTTTAATACATCTTCAGGATTAGCTCCTAATCTATGCATACCAATATCAATTTTCATAAAGGCTTTAACTTTTAAACCCTCAAGCTTTGCTTTTTGCAGCATTTGTACCTGCTCAATATCATGAACAGCAGTCATAAAACCATTTTGAGCAATAATTTTAACTTCATCTTCATTATAAAAGCCTTCAAGTAAAACTACTGGTTTATTAATGTTATGCTCTTTTAAACTAATAGCCTCACCAATTCTAGCTACAGCAAAAGCATCTACTTTTGACTCTAGTGTTTTTGCTACATTAATTAAACCATGACCATAGGCATTAGCTTTAACCACAGCTATAATTTTTGAATTTGGTACATGTGTTTTAATTACATCTAAATTATGTAAAAGAGCCTTATTATTGATATAAGCTGTAACATTCTTCATAAAACTACTACCTTAATCATGCTATTGATAACCATAAGGGCTTTCATCTACAGGAATATCTTCATTTATTATACTTACATTATTATCAAGATCATAAAATGTTGTATATTCACCTTGGAATTGTAATTTAATATCCTTAGTTGCACCATTTCTGTTTTTAGACACAATTAATAAAGCTTTTGAGATATCCTCTTCACTTTTTGTATAAGCATATTCACGATGTAAAAATAAGATCATATCAGCATCTTGCTCTAGTGAGCCTGACTCTCTTAAATCAGAGTTCATAGGTCTATGATCTTTTCTGCCTTCAACATCACGATTTAACTGCGATAATGCAATAATAGGAACTTCAAGCTCTTTTGCTAGCAACTTAAGCGATCTTGAAATTTCTCCAACTTCTAAGCTTCTGCTAGCAGCTTTAGTTTGACTTCTCATAAGTTGGATATAATCAACCATAATTACAGATAAACCACCATGCTCTAATGCTAATTGTCTTGCACGTGAACGTAGCTCTAAAGGTGTAATATCTCCAGAATCATCTATGTACATTTTATTTTTTTTATCTGTACCATCAGCAGATGGTATAGATAATAAAGAAATCTTTCTAATCATATCATGCCATTGATCAGCAGTAACATTACATTGCATCATGTCACTCATGCTGACTCTGCCAAAAGATGAGAGCATACGCATAACAATTTGTTCAATAGGCATTTCCAAAGAAAACACTAAAGCTGGCTTATTAATATCTGTGTTAAGAGCAATGTTTGAAACTATATTCATGGCAAAAGATGTTTTACCCATACCAGGACGAGCTGCTACTATATTTAAACTGCCAGGTTGTAAACCTTTAGTTAAACTATCAAACTCTATAAAGCCTGTTGGTATTCCATTTGATGTTTGTAAATATTCTTTACTCTCTATTTTTTTGATAATATCAGAAGCTACAGGTATAACAGGCTTAGGTCCACTATCTTTTTGTGCATTTTCTTGTGAGAGTTTAAAAACTAAGCCTTGAGCTTCATCATAAATCTCATTGACACTCTTACCATCTGGAACATAACACATCCTTACAATTTGCTCTGCTATTACAATAAGCTTTCTTCTTTTAGATTTATTAATAATAATAGTTGCATAATCACAAATTGAAGAAATAGGACTTGTAACAGATGATAAATCAAGCACATAATTTCTGCCACCTGCCTTTTCTAAATCACCTTGAGTCTCTAAAATATCACTGATAATAACTGGATTAAAATCATCAGATATAGCTGCTCTATTTAAAATAGCTTTATATACAGTTTGATTTTTCTCTGAAGCAAAATCGTCTACATCTATCATGCCAACTTCATTATTAACTTTTGTAAGTAAAGTTCCATCTAATAGTAAGGCACCTAAAAAATTTCTTTCTGCTTGAATATCACTAGGAGGATCTTGCATGATCTCTGTATTGTTTAATAATCTATTATCTTGAGCCATAATTATACAATCTTTCTAAAATCGCCATTAATTAACAAAAAGTAAAGATGATGTATTTTATATCATTTTAAAGACTAATGCCTTAAAAAATATAAATAACTTGCTAGTAATTTAATTGGAAAAAATAGATGAGAGAGAATTGAAACTTAGTGAATGGCGCACCCGAAGAGATTCGAACTCCTGACCGATCGGTTCGTAGCCGATTACTCTATCCAGCTGAGCTACGGGTGC
>CALXNP010000042.1 GCA_944389785.1 uncultured Anaerobiospirillum sp. | reverse complement strand
AATTACACTTCCATTTGCTTACATTAAGATTTTATCTATTTTACATTAATAATTGTCTTTTGCCGAGTTTCGGTTATATAAATAACTATAGTTAAGAAGGTTATTACTAAAGTTAAAGAGGCTACAAACAACAGCATAACTTTTAAATTACTTAAAGTTGCAACTCCCCCTAAAATTGCAGGTCCAAATAACAGACCTGCATATCCTAGTGTTCCTACAAATGCTATAGCAGAAGCTTGATTATCTGCTCTATATTTAGCAGCACTTGAAAACATAATTGGTACAATGTTAGCTAAAGCAATACCAGTGATAAAAAAGCATATTAAAATTATTAAACTATTATTGCTAGAAGCTATAGTAGTTAAGCTAATACAAGCAATTACACCACTTGCAATTAGAATTTTAACTTTACCTAGTTTTGTCACAATATAGTCACCTATAAAGCGCATTAAAGCTGTTGAGATTTCAAAAAGTAAATAACCAATAGCAGCAAGTTCAATATTAATACTAGTATATTTAACTAAATAAACTCCTGACCAATCGTAAATCATGCCTTCACATAAGTACATAATAAAACAGATAGTCCCCATACATAATAATACTAAATCTAATTTAAGTAGTTTATTTTTATTAGAAGTAGAGCTTATTTGTTCATTTTCATCTGGAGTTTTTAGTAGTTTATTGTAAAGTAGTATAAGCAAGATAAGCCCCAGCATACTAACTAATAAAGCTACATGAAAGCTATGCATATCTAAATACAAGAGAACATTAAACATTAGAGCAGAGATAATGCAGCCTATTGTAAATAGAGCATGGAACATAGACATGAGGTTTTTTTGTGTAATTTTTTCAAGTAAAGCTGCGTGTATGTTATTAGCTACATCTAAAATGCCTATAGACATTCCCCAAATTAAGACAGCAATATAAGCAAAATGAAGTACGATTTTATCATGTGAGAGTATAGTCATTGCTGAAAACAAAATTAACATAGCAAAGAATATAGTTTGTCTTAAACCTATAGTTTTAACTATTTTAGGAGTAAGAGGCATAGCTAAAATAGCTCCAAGACCATAGCATAATACTAAGGAAGCATAATGTAATTCTGTTAGTTCTAAACGGGTATTGACATAAGGTAAGATACTAGCCCAAGGAGCAGTTGAGAGACCAGCTGCTAGAAAGCTTAAAAAGCTTGCATATTTTGCTTTAGCTATTTTATTTTGATCTAAATTCATTTTATCTATATAAATAATAATGTTACTTTTACTGTATTGATCAGTTAAAATTTAGCTTAATTTTTACTACCATTGTAGCATCAAAAGTAAGTGTCTATATTATTTTGTATAGTTAAAATCATTAAATTTGTTTTAATAATTATTATATATAATCTAATAACTATGAAAATTTAAGTATTTTTATGCTTTAGATCTACTTTTTAACATTAAACTATTACTTTTTTAAATAATTACGCATAATATATTCGTAAGCCTTTTAGCTTAAATAAATAGGCTATTTCTTATCTAAAAACTTAAAAGTTTAAATACACTTTAATAAAAGAGTGCTTTAATACTAGTTATAAATTTTAAGTAAAGTAGATAATATTTAGCTGTGGGGAGTTGAACAAAATTGATAAGATAAAGACTTGCATTAGCATGATCGTTAATCTGCTCTAAGTTGTTCGTAGTTGAAAGGTTACTTATTAAAGTATGTTATAGGGAGTTATATCGTGAATAAAACAGAATTAACAAGTGCAGTAGCTAAAAAAGCTGGTCTTAGCAATAAAGATAGTGCAGCTGTAATCAATGCTTTTATTGATGTAGTAAAAGAGGCTTTACAACAAGGCGATACAGTATCTTTAATCGGTTTTGGTACTTTTAGTGTTAAAGATAGAGCTGCAAGAAAAGGTTTTAATCCAAAAACTAAAGAAGAAATCGAAATTCCAGCATCAAAGGCTCCAGCTTTTAAAGCAGGTAAGTCTTTAAAAGATTGTGTAAATAAATAAGAAATACAAAACGGCTATAATACCGTTTTATAATTTTAGTTCCATTTATAATAAATATAATACTTCACCTAGATTGAATAAAAATTTAGGTGGAGTTTAATTATGTCTATTTGCCCCACTAAATAAATATAATTATTTTTTTGCGAAGTTAAGCAGAATTATTTAATGTCCATAGTATAATAGGTAAACTTGAGCTTACAAGTTAGAATATAACTATTTAATTAAAAAATTATAAAGGATAAATCCATGCTTAGTGAGAAATTGCGTGCTGGTGTGCAAGGTCGTGTGTTTAAAGTTATCTTTTTTTTAATCATACTATCTTTTATATTTACTGGTGTAGGTGGTTATTTAATTCCAAGAATCAATACAGATCCTGTACAAGTTGGTGATTATAAGATTAGAGCTTCAGAATGGGACGGTCAATATAATGCTGAAGTTAGAGCTAGAATGCAATACCTTGGTGGTAGCGATCTACTTGAAAATAAAGAATATTTATTAGAGCTAAAAAGATCTGTACTTGAAAATATGATTAATAATGTAGCTTTAAATGCCTATGCTTTTGATGCAGGTATTAGAGTGGGTGATGATCAAGTACGTGATGCTATTGCTAATAATACCGCCTTTTTTAAGGATGGCAAATTTGATAATACTTTATATTTAGCTACTTTAAAAGCCTCAGGTTTAAGTCCTGACTATTATGGTGAGCAAATACGTATCAGTCAAATGAGTACTACTTTAACTACACCTTTAGTTTCAGCTTATGTTGCTCCTTTTGACAATGAAGTTAAGTATTTATATGAGCTTTTAAATCAAAAAAGAATAGTTGATCTATATAGCATAAGTAATGATGCTTATTTAAAGGATATAAAGATCAGCGATGAAGAGGCTTTGGCTTTTTATAATGCTAATGCTAAAAAATATTTTGAAGAAAAAGCTAGTGTAAAATTTAATTACATCTTATTAACTCAAGATGATGTTAAAAAGAGCATTAAGTATACAGATGAGGATTTACAAAATTACTATAATTTAAATAGTAATTTATTTAAAGGTAGTTTTGAAGAGAATAAAGATAAGGTTATTGAGGCTTACTTACAAGAAGAGTCTAAAAAGATCTATAATCAAAAAGTAACAAGTCTTGCTGACATATCTTTTGAGAATCCTGACTCATTAGAAGAAGCTGCTCGTGTTGTTGAAGCTAAAATTTTAGATTCAGGTGTAGTAGTTCAAGGTAAGAGCGATTATCCTTATCCATTGTCAGAACCTAGTGTACAAGCTTTAGCTTTTAACGAAAACAACATTGAATCTAATATTAATTCAGATGTAATCAATTTAGGTGATGATAAAGCTTTAGTATTAAATGTTTATGAGTATCAAGAAAGTGCTATAAAAAGCTTTGATAAGGTAAAAGCTGAAGCTAGCAATCTTGCAGCTATAGAAAAGAGTAAGGTCTTAGCTAAAAATGCTTTACAAGAAATTGCTAGTGCTTTAACTACTAAGCAAAAGGTTGCTAATCAATACTTACAAACTCAGCAAGATGTTGTGTATTTAAGAAATCAAAGTACAGAGGCTACACGGTTTGATACTGCTATCTTTGCCATACCTAATGAGAAAGATCACAATTACATTATTGAAGAAAATGGTGATAAGGTAACTTTAGCCGTACTCAAAAGTGTATCAAATAATGATGCTATTGATTATGAAACTTATGCTCAATTAATTAGTTCACAATTAGTGCAAATAAATATGATAGCTATTGAGAATATGATTTATTCTGGTGCAAGAAGTTTAGTAGATGTTAAGTATAATGATGATGCTATTAAGCTAGCAGAACAAGGCCTTGCTCAATAATAGCTTACTAATTAACCTTTATATTTAAATTGTACAAGAAAATTTTTTAGCCTTGCTACTTTACCTAGCAAGGCTTTTTTCTTATTATCAATTAGATTAAAAAAAGCTGTGGAGGAAGATTGGTTAACAATCTTTAATAAATGAATTTACATGAGTATCAATCAAAAGAATTATTAAAGCAATACAATTTACCAGTACCAGAGTTTAAGGTTAGTACCAAGGCCATAGGTATTGGTAAGGCTGCTTATGAATTAAGTCCTGGTCCTTTTGTATGTAAGTGTCAAGTGCATGCTGGTGCAAGAGGTAAAGGAGGTGGTGTTTGTGTAGTACAGACACCAGCAGAAGCAGAAGCTTTTGCAGCAAAATGGATAGGCACACGTTTAGTTACTCCACAAACTGATAGCCAAGGCAAATTAGTTTCAAAAGTACTTATTGAAAGAGCTACAGATATAGTAAGAGAACTATATATTGGTGCAACTATAGATAGAACTACTGCCCATTTAACTATTATGGCCTCTGAATGTGGTGGTATGTCAATTGAAGAAATCGCTGCAAGTAATCCTGAAAAAATTTTACGTGTACCAATTGATGAATTAGTAGGTCCTCAGCCTTATCAAGGTCGTGAGCTTGCTTATAAGCTTGGTTTAAAGGGTAAGCAAGTTACAGAGTTTACTAAGATCTTTGTAGGTATTGCACGTATGTTTATTGATAAGGATCTATCTTTAATTGAGATAAATCCTTTAGCAGTAGCAGCTGATGGATCTTTATTATGTCTAGATGCTAAGATTAATTTAGATAGCTATGCATTATATCGTCATGCTGATTTAGTAGAATTAGATGATCCATCACAAGAAGATCCTCGTATAGCAAGAGCTTCAGCATCTGGCTTTTCTTATGTTCCTTTGCAAGGTAATATTGGCTGTTTAGTTAATGGTGCAGGCCTTGCTATGGGTACTATGGATATTATTGCCAATTTAGGTGGTAAACCTGCTAACTTCTTAGATGTAGGAGGTGCTGCAACTAAAGAGAGAGTAATGGAAGCTTTTAAAATTATTCTTGAAGATAAATCAGTAAAATGTATTTTAGTTAATATCTTTGGTGGTATTGTACGCTGTGACTTAATTGCTCAAGGTATTTTAGGTGCAGTATCTGAAGTTGGTTCTGATGTGCCTGTAGTGGTAAGACTTGAGGGTAATCATGCTCAAGATGGTGCAAGTTTGTTACAAAGCTCAGGACTTAATATTACATCTGCCTCTACATTAAGAGAAGCAGCTACTTTAGCAGTAGCTAAGGCACAAGGATAAAAAAATGAGTATTTTAATTAATAAAGATACATTAGTTTTATGTCAAGGTATTACAGGTTCTCAAGGCAGTGCACATACCGCTTCTTGTCTTGAGTATGGTACTAAAATAGTAGGTGGTGTTACACCTGGAAAAGGTGGCAGCACGCATTTAAATTTACCTGTTTTTGATACAGTAAAAGAAGCTGTTAATGTTACAAAAGCTACAGCTTCAATGATTTTTGTACCACCACCATTTGCTGCAGATTCTATTTTAGAAGCAATAGATGCAGGTATTGAGCTTATAGTTTGTATTACAGAAGGTATTCCTGTATTGGATATGCTTAAGGTTAAAGCTAAGCTTAAACAAACTAAATCACGTCTAATAGGTCCAAATTGTCCAGGTATTGTAAGTCCTGGTGAATGTAAAATAGGTATTATGCCAGGTTATATTCATCAAAAAGGTAAGGTTGGTATAGTATCACGTTCAGGTACTTTAACCTATGAGGCAGTAAAGCAAACAACTGATGCAGGTTTTGGTCAATCTACTTGTGTTGGCATTGGTGGTGATCCTGTGCAAGGCTCATCATTTATTGATATGTTAGAGCTTTTTGAGCAAGACGATGAAACAGAAGCTGTAGTTATGGTTGGTGAAATTGGTGGTTATTCAGAACAAGAAGCTGCCAAATGGATAAAGGAAAATATGACCAAGCCTGTTGTATCTTATATTGCAGGAAGTTCAGCACCTAAAGGACAGCGTATGGGACATGCTGGAGCTATTATTTCAGGTGGTCAAGGTACAGCTATAGCTAAACAAAAAGCTTTACAAGATGCAGGAGTTCTAGTAGTTCCTACAGCTGCAGATATTGCAGATGGTCTAAGAGAAATTACTGGCTGGAATTAAATAGTTTATTAGATTAAGCCTCTTTTTAATAGAGGCTTAATTTTTCTGATAAATTAAGGTTTTTCTACTAATACTTTAAATTTAGCACAAGCCTCATTATCTATAGCTAAGTTTTTAGCTAAAATTTTAGTTAATTGCTCTAATTTACTCTCAAGACCAAATGGGTAATTTAGTATTAACATGCCACTGCCACACATACCAAATTCCTCTTCTTGAGCACAAACATTAAGTTGAGCTAATAAAGTAGGTACATTTAAACGCTTAACTTGAGAAATTAAATATTTTGAATGATCTTTTAACCTGCCTAATACAGGAAACCATATTACATACATGCCAGTTGCAAACTTTTGTAAGGCTTGCTTTAAGTTTTTTAACAGTAGGTCATAATCGTTTTTAAGCTCATAGCTTGGATCTATAAAGATTAAAGCTCGTCTTGGTGTAGGAGGCAGTAGTGATTTTAATGCGTCAAAACCATCATCATGCATGATTTTAATGCGTCTATCTTTTTTAAAGTTCTTTAGTAAATTTTGATGTTCACTTTGATGGAGATCAATAAAGAAGAGTTTATCTTGTGGTGTGCTTAAATAACTTTCAAGATAAGCAGAACCAGGATAAAGCTTGATAGTATTATTGCTATTTAAAGAAGCTAAAGCTTCATAAAAAGAAGGAACTAATGCTTGTAATTCCTCATTATTTAATATCTTGCTAAGACCTGTTTCATATTCGGCGTTTTTTTGTGCCATAGCATCAGTTAAAGAGTAAATACCACTAGCACTATGTGTATCAATAATGACATAGTCTTTTTGTTTTGAACGCATTAAATCTAATAGTAAGCATAAAGTCATATGTTTTAACATATCAGCATGATTTGCTGCATGATAAGAGTGTCTATAACTTAACAATTTTTATATTCCTTGGTTAAAGTTTCAATTATTTCTAAATTTTCAAAGTATTGCTCTTCACAAAGCTCACTTTCTTTTTGTAGATTAGCTCTTTTGATTAATAGCTCTTGCATATTTGCTGTATTATTTTGCATTTGCTCATCTAAAATAGCAATTTGCTCTTCTAGTTTAGCTAGTTGTTGTTCTAGAGCATTAATCTTTGCCTTATATGGTTTTAGACTGTTTTGAAAGGCAACATCTTTTAGTTTTTGCTCACGAGTTTTAAAACTTGAGTTTTTAACCTCTTTAGTATCTTTATTTTGGCGTTTTAACTCTTTTTGATTTTCTTTATGTAAACGTCTTTTTTCAATTACATAATTTTTATAATCCTCAAGATCACCTGTAAATTCACTTAAATGACCATTATCTACTAAATAAAGTTTATTAGTAATGCTTTCAAGTAAAAATCTATCATGAGATACTAGTAATAAAGCCCCATCATATTGACTTAAAGCTAGAGTTAAAGCTTCACGCATTTGTAAATCAAGGTGATTAGTAGGCTCATCAAGTAACAATAAATTAGGCTTTTGATAAACAATTAAAGCTAGAGCAAGTCTTGCTTGTTCACCACCTGACAAATGCTCAACTGCTGTTAATGCTTTATCATCACTAAAATTAAAAGAACCCAAAAAAGAGCGTAAATCTTTTTCTTTAGCTTCTTTATCAAGACGTTTAAAATGAGTTAGAGCATCAGCTTTTGCATCTAGGTTCTCAAGTTCATGCTGAGCAAAGTAACCAATTTTAATATCTTTACCAAGCATAAAGCTACCACTTAGTGGAGCTATTACGCTACATAATGTTTTAACAAAGGTAGATTTACCTTGGCCATTTTGTCCAAGTAAGCCAATTCTATCTTTAGCTAGTAATAAAAAATTAACATCAGTTAAAACTTGTTTATTTTCATAGCCACAGCATAAGTTTTTAGCATCAACAATGATATTTGGAGTATGTTGAGGATTTTCAAATTTAAATGAAAAAGGAGATTGTACTGCTGTAACTGCAGTTAATTTAATTTTATCTATAGCTTTGATTAAGCTTTGAGCTTGTTTAGCTTTTGAAGCTTTATATCTAAATCTATCAATAAAAGCTTGCATAGAGGCAATTTTAGCTTCTTCTTTTTTACGTGCAGCTAAGCTTTCTTTTAATTTTATGGCTCTTAATCTTTCAAAATCAGAATAATTGCCTTTATAGTAGTTTAAAGTTTTATTATCAATATGAATAGTAACATTGATAAAGCTATCTAAAAAGTCTCTATCATGTGAGATACATAAAATAGTACCTTTATATTCCTGCAGAAAACTTTGCAAAAATAAAATAGCATCTAAATCTAAGTGATTAGTAGGTTCATCTAGAAGTAAAAGATCAGATTTTACTATTAAAGCTTGAGCTAAGTTTAAGCGCATACGCCATCCACCAGAAAAGTCTTGCAATGGCTTATCAAAATCTTCTATATTAAAACCTAAACCAAGTAATAAAGCTCCAGCTCTTGCTTTAATGTCCCAAGCTCCTGCAATGCCTAGTTTATCTTCAATTTCTGCAATTAAATTGCCATTAGAATTTGCAATAGCTTCTTGTTTTTGAGCTTGTAATTTAGTTACTAACTCATCACCTTTAATTACATAATCAAGAGCTTTACACTCAAGATCATTAATTTGCTGTTTAACATAAGCTATAGTTATATTATTAGGTACACTAATGTTACCTAGATCGGTTTGTATAAAACCTAGTAAAGCTTGAAATAAACTAGATTTACCACAACCATTAGAACCAATAATACCGACTTTTTCTTGTTTATAAATGGTAGCAGAAGCATTTTCAATTAATGTTTTGCTACCACGCATAAGAGTTATATTATTAAAACTTATCACTTTATTTTATATTTTTAGAACTTTGAAATAGAGTAATGCCATCATTAACGCGAATAAAGCGTATATTTAATGTAATGTGGTTGCCACTATCTTTAATATTAGATATTACTAAATGTGGAATATTATTTTTTCTGCACTGTGCTATGAGATTAGGTATGGAGCTTTGTGAAAAAGCAGCATAGCTATCAGCGATATTAACATCATTAACTACAGTTAAACGAGGTTTTTGTATTAATGCTTGTACAATCTCATTTTTTAAATCTGCAAGACAATCTGAATATTTTGAATTAATAATAGTAGCTGCTACATAAACATGCTCTTTTGGACCATTATATCTTTCAATTAAATTGCCAGTAAGTTCAAGAGCAATATCTTTTGCTCGTTTTTGTAAATTAACATCACAAGAAGGTACTGCTAAATTACTATCTGAGGCATAAGTTGGTAGGTTTTCACCTACAGCATCAGGGCGCTCACTTATGTCAGTATCTGTGGCTAAAAGTTCAATTTGCTCTTGTTCTTCTTCTGTTTTATTTAGATCAATTAAGCCTTGAAGATTTTCTTGGTTTAAATTAGCTATGCTAGTAGATACTAAAGGTGCTTGAGTTGCAGCATCAGCTGTTTGTGACTTTTGCTCTTTAACACTTAGCATAGCATAGGCTTTAGCATTGTTTTTAGCATTACTTTTGGTATTAGCTGTTACTTTTGCTTGTTCATTAGCTATAGGTTGAGCTTGAATAACCTCAACTTGTGCTGCAGTTTCATTATTGCTGCTAAGTAAATTACAAGCACTTAAAGCAACACTAGTAAAAGTAAGCCCTAAAGTTTTACAAAGAAGCTTTATTTGCTGCATATTATGATCCTTAGTTAGTAAAACCTAAAGCTCCAAGTTGAGTGCCACCTAAAAGATGCATATGTAAATGAGGGACCTCTTGACCTCCATGTCTACCTACATTAACAATCAAACGATAGCCATCTTCATTAATGTTAAGCTCTTTAGCTATCTTTTTTGCTACTATAAATAAATGTCCCATAGCGGCTTCATCACAGTCTTCACATTGTGCAATAGATGGAATTGGCTTATTAGTTACAATTAAGATATGAATAGGGGCTTTTGGAGCAATGTCTTTAAAAGCTGTAACAACATCATCTTTGTAGACAATATCTGCTGGAATTTGACCTTCAATAATTTTTTCAAATAAAGTTTTTTCTGCCATTTTTATTATCCTTATTTTAAGTAAAATTATACTTTTATTGTAGCATAATGTAGCTTTTAACTAAAAGTAAGTAGTTTTATATTACCAACAAAGTTAAAGTTATATGGTAAAATTTGCTGTAATTTTACTATAGCATTCTAAGTATGATGCTAATTTGCTTATTATATTATCTTAAGAGAAAAACAATTATTTATGACTTACTTAGTAGATTCACATTGTCATTTAGCTTCATTAGAGCTTAACGGTAAGGGTGCTAGCACTGTAGATGAGGTAATAAAAAGAGCTCATTTTGCTCATGTTACACATATGTTGTGTGTAGCTTGTGAACTTGCTGATTATGAACCTATGGCTAAATTAACACAAAATTATTCGGAGGTTTTTTTAGCTTTAGGTATGCATCCACTTAATTTAAAAGAAAAAGTTGATTATCAAGAAGAAGATTTTGTTAAGATTTTTTCACAAGATAAAAGATTAATAGCTTTAGGTGAGACAGGGCTTGATTATTTTTATGATGCTAATAATGCAAAAGTACAGCAAGAGTCTTTTATACGTCAAATAGAATTAGCAAAGGTTTTACATAAACCTTTAATTATACATGCTCGTGAAGCTCATCATGATACTGTTAATATCTTAAAGGAGCATCAGGCCTATGATGTGGGCGGTATTATGCATTGTTATTGTGATGGTATTGAAATGGCTAGACAATGTTTGGATATGGGATTTTATATCTCATTTTCAGGTATTGCTACTTTTAAAGGCTCAGATAATGTTAGAGAAGTTATCAACTATGTGCCAAATGACAGATTATTAGTGGAAACTGATAGTCCATATTTAGCACCTGTACCTGTTAGGGGTATTGAAAATGAACCTGCTTTTGTAGCTTATACTCTAGATTATATAGCTAATTATAAAAATATGAGTGTTCAAGAGCTTGCAACTATTACCTCACAAAATTTTGAGAATTTATTTAAGCTCAAATTAGCTGATTATCCAATATGTGAGCTAAGCTTTGAGGATATGAAGCAAGATTATATGAACTACAAGCTAGAAAAAGCAAGACAGCTTAGTTTATAAAATAGAAGCCTAACATAGTTAAGCTAGATAAAATTCATTATCTTTAGCAAGATGATGAGTTTTATATATATCTTGCATAAAAGCATCTATTTGTGCTTTACCTTGCTCATCAAAACCTCTTGCACAAGTAGGGCAATGGGCAATACAAGCAGTACATCCCATACATTTACTTTTATTATCATCTTTGACAATAAAGCTAAATTTTTCAACAATGCCTAAAGGGCAGATATTTGCACACATACCACACTTATTACATAAGGCAGAATTTATAATAGATGGTACACAAAAAGTTTTTAATCTAGGAATGTATGCTGTAGTTTCAAAATTATAAGTTTTGATTTTATCCAAGCTTGCATATGCTACAACTTTATTAAGCATATTTTTATAAAACTTAATATCAGTATTATTAGGTCTTCCTTTACCTAAAAGTTCATGCTGAGAATGTTGACATACTAGTTTGCTATAACCTATAACTTTAAAATTATTAGATTGTAATAAATTTGCAAATTCTCGGGCACAATCTCCCACTGAGCGATTGCCAAAAATAGCACAAATAAAGCTCATGGCGGCATTGCCTTGTAACTTTAAATTATTTAAAACTGTTGGCATGCGCTCAAAAAATGTTGGTATACACCATATTACTAGATCATCTTGACTATAACTTAGAGTATAGCGACGCATTTTATGTGATGTAATATCTTTTATATTGATGGATAAATGTGTTTGCTGCTCTAATATATCAAATAGTAAATGAGCTATTTTTTTAACTCCACCTGTAGGTGAAATAAAATTAATGTAAAGATTTTTGAGCATTTTGTAATTACAATACCATTACTTAAAAGTTTTAGTTAAAGTTATAGTTTTAACAAACAAGTAGCATTTTAACTCTATTTAGATCAAAATCACAATTGCTTTAGCTTTGTAGGATAAATTAGATTTATTTAAATATACATTATGCTATATAATATGCACTGCTTTTAGGTATAGGTGAATTTATCTACTTAGTTAATCTAATAAGTAATTTATGAGTAACAATTGGTATTTGCATTTTAGAGTTTGGATTTTTATATGGCACGTGAAACATGGACAAGTCGTTTGACTTATATTTTAACCGTAGCAGGAGCTACTATAGGTTTTGGAGCTACATGGAGATTTCCCTACCTAGTAGGTGAGAATGGTGGCGGAGCCTATGTTTTAATTTTTGTTTTAATTATGTTTTTAGTAGGTGTTCCTATTATATTGGTTGAAAATGTGATAGGTAGACGTGCCCAATCTAACACTGTTGATGCTTTTATTAAGGCAAGTAAAGAAAAAAAGTTACATAAAGCCTTTACAATTTTAGGTTACATGGCATGTTTTGGAGCCTTTGGTATTTTAGCTTATTATATGGTAATTGGTGGTTGGGTTATCACCTATATAGTTCATATTATTTTAGGTTTATTTAATTTTGCTCACGGACTTGATTTGAGCACACCTATTACTAAAGAAGTTACTGAGCAGTTTTATATAGATTATATTGAAAATAATGCTTTATTAGTATCTTTTTATACCTTTTTATTTGTAGCTTGTAATTATTTAATTTTAAAAAATGGTGTAATTAAAGGTATTGAGCGTGTTGTTAAGTATTTAATGCCACTTTTGTTCTTTTGTCTTATATTAATGGTTGTTAGAAATATTACCTTAGATGGGGCAAAAGAGGGTATTATTTTTTATTTAAGTCCTGATTTTTCAAAAATTACACCAAAGTTACTATTAGATGTTTTAGGTCAAGTATTCTTTGCATTATCTTTAGGTTTTGGTGTTATGATTACCTTATCATCACATTTAAATGCTAAAGAGGATTTAAAGAAGACAGCCACTATTACTGCTATTATTAATACATTAATTGCAGTACTTGCAGGTTTTATGATATTTCCATCATTATTTACTGCTAATTTAGAGCCTAATTCAGGACCATCTTTAGTGTTTAAGTCTTTGCCTATCGCTTTTTCTAATATTCATTTTGGTAATATCTTTGCAATAGTGTTTTTTGTACTATTACTTATAGCTGCATTAACAACATCAATTACTATTTATCAAGTTATTATTTCAGTATTAACTGAAAAATTTGGTTTTAAACTTAAAAGTGCTATTAATTTAACTTTAGGTGCTATTTTTATTTTTGGTAACATACCTTGTGTTTTGGGCTCTGGCATATATAAAGATTTTTTAATTTTAGATAGAAATATTTTTGATTTATTTGACTTTGTTAGTGGTAATATTTTCTTTGTTTTAACAGCGTTAGGAGCAACTTTATTCGTAGGCTATGTATTAAAGCAAGAGGCATTATTAGAGCTTAATAATGGTCAAACTAAAAAATCAGCTCTTTCTTTATTATGGTATGCTTATGTGCGCTTTGTTGCACCTTTAATAATTTTAGTAATTTTCTTATACGGCGTCTTATAATACTTATATAAGTCTTTAGTTATTAAGTAATAACTAAAGACTATAAAGCTTTCATATCTAATCAATTCATACATAATATTTTCTTTATTTGATCTTAATTAAAAATAAGTTTATGCTATAGATATATCTTTAAAATCTATGTATTAAAGGAGAGATAAGATGAGAGTTTGGACAGTCTTAGCAGCTCTTAGTGTTTCTGCTTTACTTAGCACTGCAACTTATGCTTCAAGCTATGATAATGATTATATGTACTATGATAATAGCTATAGATATGATGCATATAAATCATACAATACAAATTGTCCTTATCAAAATGATGTAGGATATTATAGACATCATCATAAGCATAGTTCTTATCATAGAAGTTATCATTACTATAGACATAATTAAGTTTTAATTTAAGTGATTAATAGTTTAAAAGGTAAGTAGAGATAGTTTTATGAATTTTTTGTTAAAAATTGGTGGGGTTTTAAGTGTAGCTTTAATATTTAGCAATATTGCTGTAGCTACAAGCAATGAAATTAGTGATGAGACATCTTATACAACAAATACTTATACAGAGAGTAGGCATAATAGAAAGTATAAACATGATGGTTATTATTTAAATGGCTATAATTTATCTACATTAGTTAAACAACATCCTCAATATGCTAAAGATGTTGATAATGTTATAGAATTACAAAATAAAGTTGATACACAAATTATGGTATTGCGCAGTGTTAAGCAAGATCCTAAACATGATGTTGATGAAATAGTTAAACAAGCTAAGATTTTAAATAACTTAAAAAAACAATTACAAGAAGCTCGTATTAATTTAAATAATAAACTTATACAAGATAATGTCTATAGATAAGTAAAATTAACAAATGATCATTAGCTCACACCCAAAATAGTGTGAGCTATAGTAGAGTATTTTAATCTTTAATTCTAATAAAGATATTAGCAAGTATTGCTGTTAAACCACCTGTAGTGATACCTGATGAGAAAATTGATTTAATGGTATCTGGGAATTGATTTAAGATTTCAGGTACTAATTCAACTGATAGACCAAAAGAGAAGCTTAGGGCCATAACTAAAATAGATTTTCTAGTAATTTGTTGAGCTGCAATAATTCTAATACCAGCTGCGGCTACAGTACCAAACATAAGTAAAGTAGCACCACCTAATACAGGATCAGGCATTACTGAGAAAATTACACCTACAATAGGAAATAAACCTAAGATTACTAAAAATAGGGCAATAAAATAACCGACATAGCGACTTGCTACACCAGTTAGCTGAATCATACCATTATTTTGAGCAAAAATTGAATTAGGGAATGAATTTAAGAAGCCTGCCAGCATTGAGTTAAAGCCATCTGCTAAAATACCACCTTGAGCTCTTTTAGTAAATTTCTCTGAGTTTAAATCTTCACCTGAGATCAAAGAGTTAGCAGTTACGTCTCCATAAGCTTCAATTGCAGTAATTAAATATACAATACCTAGAGCAATGATTGATGAAATGTTAAAATCTATACCATATTTAAAAGGAATAGGAATTTGGAAAAGACCAAAGTCTTTAACATTTGAAAAATCAACCTTACCAAAAACATAGGCTACGATATAACCAATAATAAGACCAAGAACAATAGAACTCATTCTAAAGTACTTATTATTAAGGCGATTAAAAAATAAGATAGAAATAATTACTAGAGCAGAAATGCTAAGATTATCAAAAGAACCAAAGGTACCATCAGCTTTAGCTGCAAAGCCACCACCACAAGCAATAATACCTACTTTAATTAAGCTTAAACCAATTAAGGTAACTACAATGCCTGATACTAAAGGAGTAATGATCTTGCGAGTATAACGTAAGACACGGCTGACAAACATCTCTACAAAAGAGCCAGCAATTACAGCACCAAAAATTGTACTAAGACCACCTGTCATGCCAGCTGCAATAATAGGTGCTATAAAGGAAAAGCTAGTACCTTGAATACATAACAAGCCACATCCAATAGGACCTAAACGTTTGCATTGTATATAAGTAGATATACCAGAGGCTAATAATGACATAGAAACTAAGTATGAAGTTGTTTCTAAATCAAAATTTAAAGCTCCTGCAATAATAAGAGGCGGAGTAATAATAGCCACAAAGATAGCTAATAAATGCTGTAAGGCAGCAAACAATGTTTCTTTTAGAGGAGGTCTGTCTTCAAGACCATAAATAAGTTCTTTTTTTAGATTATTAGTATCAGACATAAATTACTCTTTAAATTTGATTTCACAATTATCAAGGCTGTCAATAATAGCTAAAGATTCAACTTTAATGCCCATTTCACGTAGTTTTTTGCCGCCTTCTTGGAAAGATTTTTCAATTAGAAAAGCCATTCCAACTAAATTAGCTTGAGCTTGATTGATTAAATCTATAATGCCATTTGCAGCGTGACCATTAGCTAAAAAGTCATCTACAAATAATACATTGTCTCCTTTAGCTAAAAAGTCTTTTGATACACAAACATCATAGTTAGTTTTTTTAGTAAAAGAGTAAACAGTAGTAGTTAGCATATTATCCATAGTTGCTGGTTTTTTCTTTTTGACAAACACAACATTTACATTAAGAAAGAAAGCTAGCATAATGGCAGGAGCTATACCGCTTGCTTCAATAGTTATAATTTTATCAATTTTACTATTAGCAAAGCGCTTAACTATCTCAATAGACATTTCTTTTAGTAAATTTGGATCTATTTGATGGTTAATAAAGCTATCTACCTTTAAAATTCCTCCCTCAAGGCAGATGCCATTTTTAAGAATACGTTCTTTTAGTGGTGGGAAATTAATTGTGTCTAATTTAGTGTCTATATCCATAAATGTGGCACTCCTTTTGAGTAAATCTTTGTTATGGTTAGATCTAGATTGAAAAAAATTTCAAGCATTTTACCAAAAAAACATTAAACAAGATCACAAATTTTTAAAATAAATTAAAAGTGTTAGCTAGTTTTCATTTATTTGAAAATTTAACAACAAAAGTTTTAAGTCTAACTAAATTTAGACTCAAAACTTTAAATAAAAATATTATAGTTACAATTATTAATTAGTTCATGATATAAGCTCGTTCTCCATGTGAACTAAGATCAAGTCCTTGAGTTTCATCATCTTTAGATACACGTAATTTTGTTATTTTATTTGCTATAAAGAATGCAATGAATGAAGCTATTGCTGACCATATAATACAAATTATAACTGACATAAATTGACCATAAACTTGACCTAAAATAGAAGTATAATCACCTTTAAAGCCAACACCACCTAAACTAGGAGAGCAAAATACACCGCTTAAAATAGCACCTACTATTGCTCCAACACCATGAATTGCAAACACATCAAGACTATCATCAAAAAATTTAGTCTTTTTAACAAAGTGTACTGCAAATAAACAGCAAGCTCCTGCAATTAGACCCATAAATATAGATCCGACAACACCAACGTAAGCACAAGCTGGAGTTATACAAACTAAGCCTACTACAATACCAGAGGCAGTACCTAAAGTTGATGGTTTTTTATAATAGATCCATTCACATACTGTCCAAGATAGAGAGGCAGCACAAGGACACACAATAGTATTAATAAAAGCAAGAGCACTTGTTCCATCTGCTTGTAATTGAGAACCTGCATTAAACCCAAACCAACCAAACCATAATAGACCTGCTCCTAAGTAGGCAAAAGGTAGATTATGCGGCATGATAGAGGTTCTGCCTAAATCATGGCGTTTACCTAATAGTATAGAACCAATCAAAGCTGCAATAGCTGCATTAATATGTACTACAGTACCACCAGCAAAATCGTAGGCTTTAAAATAATGTTCTATAAAACCATTGCCCCATACCATATGAGCCATAGGAAAATATGAGATTATTGTCCAAATTAAAATAGCAATAATTAAAGCACTAAAACGTATGCGTTCAACTAATGCACCTACTATGATACAAGCAGATATTGCACAAAAAGCTCCTTGAAAAGCAACAAAAATAAATTCGCTTATAGAGCCAGATAAGCTGTTTGTATCAATACCTTTTAAAAAAACTTTGTCAAGTGATCCTATAAATAAAGATAAGCTGCCATCATGTGAGCTAAAGCTTAAAGAATAACCTAAAACAACCCAAAGCAAAGTACAAACTATAAAGATTGCTAAGCATTGTTCTAGTACAGACAGCATATTTTTTGCCCTAACAAGTCCTCCATAAAACAAAGCAATAGCAGGTATTGACATAAAGATTACCAATATAGCACTGATTAAAATAAATGTATTTGACGCAAGATCTAGATTGTTTGCAGCAAAAGCTTCAGAGCTTAGTAATAGATACCCAAAACTTAATAATAGCTTTTTCATAAAGACTCCTTAAAAAAATTATTGGATAAATTAAGCATAACTAAAGCAAAAACATAGGTATACTAAAAATATTACTGTTTCACTAAATTAGTGCACTATTTTTATAAAAAAATATAATATAGAGCAAAAAAAATTAATTTTTGTGCATAAAACTTGCTGTTTATTTTTCTAAAATAAGTATTTTTTATAAAAATTATACGGTTAAATTAATTTTTTATAAAATAAGTATATTAAATATACTTTTTTGTAAATAACTATATTTAAAATATAGATAAATTTAAATAAATTTGGCTATATGGGTAATTAAATATTTTAATTTTAAGTAAAGTTTTTACTAAAAGTTTCTTGTAATATATATCATTAGATGATAATTTATATATATTAAATATTTATTATTTTAATTAAATTAATATAATTAGTTTTCTAATTTAAATGCTAAATATTAATTAATAAAATAGTGCATAAATATCTAAAGGCTAGAATTAGCTTTTTGTAGATTAATTTCATAGAAAATTAATTTATAAAAATTATTAAATAATTAGTTTGAGTATATTTGTCTTGTATATAAACAGATAGCTTTAGTTTGAGTAAAAATAAGATATAATATGTAAAAATATAATAAAATCATAAACTAGGTTAATTATTAGTTAAAAATAAATTAGGCTTAGGTTTTACTTATAAAAATAAATAAAATAAGAGGTTACAATGGGCCAAGTATTATGTGTTGTAAATCATAAAGGAGGAAGTGCAAAAACCTCAACAGCAGTAAACTTAGCTAGTGCCTTTGCAATTACAAGGCGTAAGATTTTATTAGTTGATTTTGATCCACAATCTAACGCAACTATTTCTTTAGGTATGGAAAAGGCAGGAGATGATAGTTTAGTTGGTCATTTGATAGCAGGTAACGATCCTAGTGATTTAATTAAAAGATATGAGCTTGGAGGTTTTGATGTTATACCTTCAACTGAGGATTTGACTGCTCTAGTAGTAGCTATTTATGATTTAGATGATAAGAATTTACGTTTAAAGTACTATATTGATTCTATTAAAAATAATTATGACCTAATTATCATAGATTGTCCTCCATCTAGTAGTTTAATTACAGCTAATGCTATTTGTGCTAGTGATTTTGTGTTAATTCCAACACCTTGTGAATATTTTGCTTTAGATTCTCTTAATGCTAGTATTAGACAATTTGATAATTTAAAAGAGCAAGGTTTTACTCATGCATCCTTACTAGGTGTATTGAGAGTTATGTATAATGAAGATGAACAATTATCAGTGGAGATTTCAAATGTACTTAAAAATGGCTTTAATGAGTTATTATTAAGCACTATTATTCCATACTCACCTCGCATTTCAGAAGCAGCTGGTCTTGGCAGACCTGTTATTTTATATGATAAGTCCTCAGATGGGGCTAGAGCTTATTTAACTTTAGCTGGTGAGCTTTTAGCTAAGCTTAAATAAGCTTGATAGCTACTATTATTGGTAGCTATTCTAATTTCTCTTATGGTTCTTTATTATAGTTTATTCAGCACTATTATTATTTGATTCAACTAAGTTACTTTACTCAACTTTCCAACTTAAATAATAGTTAAAAGTTAAGTTAAAGCTAAGCCCTTAGCGACTTTAGCTGCTCTTT
>CALXNP010000041.1 GCA_944389785.1 uncultured Anaerobiospirillum sp. | reverse complement strand
AAAGAGTAGCTAAAGTCACTTAGGACTTAGTCTTGGTCCAACTTTTAACTATTATTTAAGTTGGAAAGTTGAGTTAACAATCTTAAACTGTTTTGTTTTAAATAACCTAAAATCTCCTTTACCTACAATGTCTAGTTTGTTTATATATTTATTCTTGAGTTAATTGCTTTTTATATTATAAATATATTCTCTACACATATCTGTACTACTAGCAAATATAAAATCTACTTATTTATTAAATGGTTAATGTAATATAATATTAAATTACTCAAAATTTATACTGCTAATAACTAATTAAATTTATAAAAAATATCCCCTATACAAATAGAGGATATTTTACATAGTTTTATCTAAAGATTAATAAAATTATGCTTTCTTAAGCACTAAGCTTGCATAAGGCTCTAAATGAACTATATCAGATAGAGTTTCTTGAGTTTCAAGATTAATGTAATTACTATCTAACTGTAAATTTTGTTCTGTTTTGTTAAAGTTCATTACAAAAACATACTTATTATCATTATTGTAACGAGCAATACAGGTTACTCCTTTTGGTAAAGTAGTATCAATGGCACCTTTAATACCCAATTGTTCTGTAAGCTTAGAATAAAATACCTCATTAAAAGCATCATCCATTCTTGTTGCTATGTAATAGGCTTGACCCTTGCCAAAATTATTACAAGTAACACAAGGTCTATTAGCAAAGAAATCAGATTCATAGTGAGCAAGAATATTAGCTTCATTAGCATGAATTAAAGCACACAACATTCTGCCTTTAAAACTGCCTTTAATATTAAGGATATTATTAATATCAAACTTGATATCTACTTCTTCAAAATCGGCAAGGCATTCAGTTTCCTCATCCCAAATGCCTAATACATTTTTAAGAGGACCTGGGAATCCACCTAAAAAACAGAGATCAGTTTCATTGACTATACCAGACCAATAAGTTGATACATAAGTGCCTCCATTTTGTACAAAGCTTTCAACATTTTTAGCAAAATCACCTCGTATCATATAGGTAGCTGGAGCAACAACTAATTTGTACTTATTAAGATCACAGCTTTCATCAATAATATCAACACTAATACCCCTATTCCAAAAAGCTTTATATTGCTCATGAACTATTTGTAAATAATCAATACCAGCATTTCTTGGTCCTTGAGAATCATCAATTGCCCATCTATTTTGAGTATCAAATACAATAGCAACCTCAGCTTTAGTACTACTGCCAACAATCTCACCTAATTTAGATAAAGTTTTACCTAAATCTACAACATCATGACCTACTCTAGTATTAATATGTCCAACATGATCAACTACAGCACCATGAAACTTTTCTGATGATCCTCTAGATTTACGCCATTGGAAATATTGAATACTATCTGCACCATGAGCTACAGCTTGTAAAGATGATAATCTATGCATCATTGGTTTTTTTAATTTACTAAGATCACGCCAATTAGTACAACTTGGAGTTGACTCCATTAGTACAAAAGGCTGCCCATTTTTATATGAACGCATTAAATCATGATTCATAGCTGTATAGGATGCAGTTGGCAGCTCATCTTTATCAAAATGCCAACGTGGATATGAATCCCAAGAAACAAAATCTATGACTTTAGCAAATTCAAAATAATCATAGTCATAGAAAAATTCCATAAAGTTAGTTGTGAATTTTAATTTATCATTATATGGTTTAACAGCATCTATTTCTGACTTACAAAAATCCATAGCCATATATGTTGCAAAACGCTTCCAATCTAAATTCAAAGCGTGTACAGCATTTTCACCTATAGTTGAAGGTGATTCAATCTGATCCCAATCTTGATATGTATGAGACCAAAATACTGACCAATAAGCCTTATTTAAATTATCTAAAGTTTTATATTTATTTTTTAAGTATTTTCTAAAATTTTCTTGACATAGTGGACAGTGACAAGAACCAGAGTACTCATTAGAAATATGCCAACCTAATACTGCAGGATGATTAGCATAACGCTTTGCTAATTCACTATTTATAATTTTTACCTTTTCTCTATAAATAGGAGAACTTAAACAATGATTATGTCTGCCACCATGTAATTGATGTACACGATCTTGAGATGTTCTTAAAACTTCAGGGTATTTATGTGATAGCCAAGCTGGTCTTGCTCCTGAAGGAGTAGCTAAGAATACATGAATACCATTTTTATATAAGTTATTAATAACATCATCTAACCATGCAAAATTAAAAACACCTTCTTGAGGTTCAAGCATTGCCCATGAAAATATGCCAACTGACATAATATTACAATTAGCCTGTTTCATCATAGCAATATCTTGCTCTAATACTTCAGGATAATCTAGCCATTGCTCTGGATTATAATCAGCGCCATGTAAAAATTCTTGTTTACCAAATAATGGTTGAAAATTCATAAAAACTCCAAAAAGCTTTAAACTTAATTATTAAATATAGTTATACTTTGTAACACACGACCATTTTTATCAAATAAAGCCTGATCCTCTCTTGAATTTCCTGTTTTCCAATGATCATTTATATAATCCATACCCTGAGGAGTTGCCCAAGTGATATCTTTACCTGTTTTCCAAGCTGGCTCCCAATAGAATACGCCCATACCACCTTTAGTATTTGATACACCCTCTAAAAGATCTTTTAAATATTTAGCTTGACCATTAACACTTGCTTCATAGCCTGTTTTTTTCTGATCATCTAAAGTAAAGGTATTTTCTGCACTATCTTCATTTTCAAAAGTGTAAGGGTATGCAGCTTCTACTACATATACAGGCTTTTTATATCTATCATAAACATAATCAATATTAGCAGTTAAATCCTTAATAGGGCCATCCCACCAAGTGTACATAGACATGCCTATGCTATCAAAGCTAACATTTCTTTTTGCAATTTCATCAAACCACCACTTAAAGGTTTCTGTCTTAGTACCTTGTGCAAGATGCAGCATAACTTCACTATTTGGAGATATCTCTTTTACAGCCTTAGATCCAGACTCCAATAACTTAGCTAATCTATCAAATTCAAAACCATCTCCACCCCAAGACTTTCCATCTGGCCATAAAATACCTGAATTAATTTCATTGCCAATTTGGACCATTTGTGGCTCTATACCATTCTTCTTTAATTCTTGCATTGCTGACTTAGTGTAGGTATATAATTGAGCTACAAGCTCATCAAAACTAAGTTTCTCCCATGCTTTTGGTTTAAATTGTTTACCAGGATCTGTCCAAAAATCTGAATAATGAAAATCTACTAAAACTCCCATACCTAAAGCTTTAGCTCTTTTAGAAAGAGTAATTAAGGTAGCTAAATCATTTGAACCACCACCATAGCTAATACCATTAGCATCTTTTGGATCTACCCATACACGTACTCTAATATAGTTAAATCCTTCTTCTTGCAAGATCGTAAGGGCATCTTTTTGTACATTATTTCTATCAAAATATTTAAAACCTGATTTTTCCATTTCAAGTAAAGTTGATATATCTGCACCTTTGATAAAACCTTGTTTTACTTGTGCTTTTTCTATTATATAGTTGCTATTTGCTACTTCAGTGGTACTATTATTAGTACTGCATGCACACAATGAAAGAGCTGTCAAAATAGATAAAGATAATAAAGATAATTTTTTCATATTAAATTCTCCGTATATTTATATAGAGCTAACCTTTAGTACCACCAGCTGTTAAACCTGATACAAAGAATTTTTGTAACCATAAATATAGTAAAGCTACAGGAACAGCAATTAATACTGCACCAGCTGCATATGTGGTATAGCTTGCACCCATCTTTTGAGCCACAAGATTATATAAGCCTATAGGTAAGGTAAATTGATCTGGTGTTCTTAAAATAGTTGTTGATAATATAAAGTCACCTAAAGGACCTGTAAAAGAGAACAAAGCTATAACAGCAATAATTGGTTTAGATAAAGGCAAGATAATTTCAATAAAAATTCTAAAATGACCTGCACCATCCATTCTTGCTGACTCATCTAGGTCTCTTGGTATAGCATCAATAAAGCCTTTCATTAAATATGTATTCATAGGAATCATTCCTCCTACATATATTAAAATTAAGGCCAAATGAGAATTTACCAATCCTAGCATTTGAGATAAAACGAAAATTGCAATTAATGCTGAAAATTGAGGTATCATTTGTAGGAGTAAAAACAACATTAAGCCATTATTACGACCAACAAATCTAAAGCGTGAAAAAGAATAAGCTGTAAATGATACAAAAATTAAGGTTAATACCATAGTTGAAAAACTGATCTTCATAGAATTGTAATACCAGTTTAAGTAATCAACCTTACCATTAAATAAATCCTGATAATGCTCAAAAGACATATTCTTAGGAATAATAGATGAGCTTAATAGACTATTACCAGGATTGAGTGATGCACCTACAGTCCATACTAGAGGATATATAATTATTAATGACACCAAACCTATCACTAGATAAGATAATGTCAATCTTATTGCTCTTTGTTGTTTTATACTTCTTTTTTTATCTAAAGACATTTTAGATCTTCCTCCTATAATCTATGCCATCTCATCATTTTTAAATGAGCTTGACTTTCTAAACTGCCACAATGCAATACCTACTACAAATATAGATAAAAGGATAGTAATAGCTGATGCTATTGCATATTGTGAAGAGGACATTGTTAGCTTATAGATCCAAGATACCAAAATATCTGTACCGCCAGCATTTGAGCCAGGTACAGCAGGACCACCATTATTAAACAGATAGATAATATTGAAATTATTAAAATTGAAGGTGTATTGAGTAATTATAATTGGAGCAATAGAGTATAAAACTAATGGTAAAGTTATAGTTTTTAATTTAGTATAAGACCCAGCTCCATCCATAGTTGCAGCTTCATATAAATCATCAGGTATTGCTTGTAATACACCTGTAGTCATTGCAAATACGAAAGGAAAACCTAACCATGTTTGCATCATAATCAAAGCTGTTTTAGTCCAAAAAGGATCTGTAAGCCAAGCTTTTGGCTCTATACCAAAAAAAGGTAAAATTGAGTTATTAATTACACCAAATGAGTCATTAAACATACCTGCAAATACTAAAATTGTGACAAATCCAGGTACTGCCCAAGGTAAAATAAATATAGTACGAATAATTGGTTTAAATTTTAGATCTTTTTGATTGACTAAAATTGCTAATAAAACACCTACTGTACATTGTAATGTTGTAGCAATTACAGTCCAAACAACAGTCCACTGCAATACATCTAAAAATGTATTACGCCATAACTTTAAAGAGAAAATATTTACAAATGTTTTAAAACCAACCCAATCTACAAGCTTTGCAGGTGGTGCATTGTATAAATTATAATTAGTGAAAGCTATTGAAAATCCAAATATTATTGGAAATACAACAACAAAAACTAATATTATAAAGCCAGGTGTTATCATTAAGTAAGGAAAGCCTGAGTCTAAAAGATTTTTATATTGCTTTCTTACACTATTAACTTCTTTGCCTTCATCTCTTCTTTTACCATTTTTATAACCATCAACTATGGCTATATACCAGATTAGTAAGGCAAAAAGAACTAATAGTACAGTGATAATACCTTCTGCTAATAAGAAAATAGAATTATCTACACGAGGCTTTTCACCTAAAGTAATAAGCCCCCATAATCCATGAGTAATAAGATCTTTGCTTGCACTAAAAAAACTTATAAGAAAAACGCTAAAAATAAGTCCTTTTAAAATTTGCTTATTATAGTATTGTCCACCACCTGGGAAAATACCTAAAATTAATGCTACAAGAGCATGATTAGTTTTTGTTGATATACTTGTTTGCTGCATCTTAATCTACTCTCAAAAAGGAGGTATAACCTATATACCTCCATGTATTACAATCCTATAGGCCTGATCTAAATGCTTCTATTTGTGAGTTTATTTGATTAGTTGCATCATTTAAGGCTCCTTTTACATCTTGCTTGCCAGATAAACCTAGCTGTAAAGCAGAGTTAATAGGATTCCACACTTCAGACATTTCAGGGATTGAAGGCATTGGTACAGCTACTTGTGATTGAGTAGCTATTGCACTTGCAAATTCATTGTCTTTTATAATTGGATCATTAATTACTTCAACAACAGGAGGGATTTCTTTTGTAGTTTCGAATCTAATCTTTGCATATTTTGCTTGATTAATATATTGTACAAATTTGTTAGCAAGCTCAGGATTCTTTGACCATGAAGAAATAACATATCCTTTAACACCTAATAAAGATGTCATAGCTTTGCCATTTGGCATCTTAGGTAAAGGAGCAACACCAAAATTAACACCAGCTCTTTGATATGGTTCTAAAGCCCATGGTCCATTAATAACAGCAGCTGCTTTTTGCTCAGTAAATAAAGAATCAATAGCATTTAAACCATTATCACCATATATACCTGATGGAATTAAGCCTTCATCAAAAAAAGTTTTTAAATAAGTTACAGCTTCTACAGAACCTGCATTAGATAAACCTATATCTTCAACGTTATAATTACCTTTATCATCTTGTCCAAAAATATAACCACCATAAGCATTCATTGCGCCAAATGCATAATAAACTTGATCGAACTTAGCAATTAGACCAAAATTACCCTCTTTTTGTGATTTTGAATACTGCTTATATTGATCTAAAGTCTCAAATGGTTGAGCAATCTTATCTTTGTTATAAAACATTACTAATGTTTCAACAACTTTAGGGTAACCATAAAGTTCACCATCTGCGGTAAAAGCTTGTATTGAGCTTTGTGTATATTGTGCTTTTTGCTCATCTGTCATAGTTACAGGAGAAATTAAACCTTGGACTACTGCTGCACCTAATTGATCAGATGGCATAATTAAAACATCAGGACCAATTCCTGCAGGACCATCTAAACGTAGCTTCTCAATTTGACCTGCATAAGGAGACTCTAATACATTGACCTTTACATCAAATTCTTTTTCAAAATCAGCTATAGCTTGTGCAATACCTTTTG
Organism: uncultured Anaerobiospirillum sp.; assembly: GCA_944389785.1. Classification (GTDB taxonomy): domain Bacteria; phylum Pseudomonadota; class Gammaproteobacteria; order Enterobacterales; family Succinivibrionaceae; genus CALXNP01. Next base: position 13,699 of record CALXNP010000041.1, on the reverse strand, counting down.
ACTTTTGAATGTCTTCCCAAACATTTAATACCTCTTGAGCAAACACTGATGATGCTGATAATGTTAATGTACATGCTAATGCAATTTTGCTTAATTTATTCATAATTGTGTCCTCTTGGAATTTTCTAGAAAATGTGTTTTATATTTGTGTTATATTATATGTCATACGTATTACATTTTTTGTATAAAATAGTAATATTATTTTAATTTTTGTGAACTATAACGCAAATAATTTAAAAAACTTAAATCTTAGCTTCATTTTTTTGTATATTTATAACAAAATATATACAGATTTGTTTAAATTTGTTTTAATTAAAACAATTCAATGTTAATTTTTAAACAAAAGAAATGAAATAGAATATTTAGACTTTCATTTATTGGAGTATGGGAATGGCCAGTATTGAATTAAAAAATGTAACAAAAGCATATGGTAATGTAGTTACATTACAAAATATCAATTTGAAAATTGAAGATGGAGAGCTTGCTGTTTTTGTAGGACCTTCAGGATGTGGTAAATCAACAATGCTGCGTATGATTGCAGGTCTTGAAAGTATCAGTGGCGGTGAACTATATATTGATAATGAGTTAATGAATGATGTATCCCCATCTGATCGTGGTGTTGCTATGGTTTTTCAATCTTATGCCCTATATCCTCATATGACTGTAGCTGAAAATATGGGATACTCCTTAAAAATAAATAAAGTACCTAAAGCTCAAATAGAAAAACAAGTATCAGAAGTTGCAAAAGCTTTACAATTAGATCATTTATTAAATCGTAAACCAAAACAACTTTCAGGCGGGCAAAGACAACGTGTTGCTATTGGCAGAGCAATTGTACGAAACCCTAAAGTATTTACTTTCGATGAACCTTTATCAAATCTAGATGCAGAGCTTCGTGTTGAAATGCGTTTACACATTGCTAGAATGCATAACGACATGAAAACTACAATGGTTTATGTTACTCATGACCAAGTAGAGGCTATGACATTAGCCGATAAAATTGTTGTTATGAACTTTGGTAAAATAGAGCAAGTAGGTAAACCTATGGAGCTTTATTATAATCCTTGCAACAAGTTTGTGGCTGGCTTTATTGGCTCTCCTAAAATGAACTTTTTAAGTGCACAAATTGTTAAAATAAATACAGATAGTGTAAATGTTAAATTAAAAGATGATACAGTAATTGAAGTACCAGCACTATCAGATGGCTTATCTGTTGGAGATAATGTTACTGTAGGCATTAGACCTGAATATTTAACAATCGGTAATACACAAAGTGCCTTGCAAAAATTTGGTGGTGAAAAATCAATATCCCTTAAGTTTACCTCTGATGTTGTAGAACGTCTAGGTAACAATACATACCTATATGGTATTTGTGCTGGAGTTGATAATTTTAAGATAATAATTCCTGGAGATATTCAGCCATCTCTAAACAAGGAAATGGTGATATCTTGTCTATCTAAAAACTGTCTATTATTTAATGATAAAGATCAACGCATCTATAGTAGTAAATAGCTTTTCATATAATAAACATACTATCCTCCCATAGTTATGAAGGGTAGATAATTTAAACTTGTTATAAAAGTAAAGCAATTTATTTTTTAGTTTAAATTACCCTATCCTTCCTTTTTATCAAAACGCATAAAAATGACGTTTTGAAAAAAACATATAAAAATTTATCTAATTCTTAGATTAAGAAATACTTTGTCCATAAAACTATTTGTGTTGTGACATAATATGCTGTATTCTCTTTTCCGTATTATATTGACTCAAAGCATACACAGCCCATAAAGCGGCAGGCAGCCATCCTATCAATGTAATCTGTAAAATTAAACATAATAACCCTATGCAAGGCTTTCCTATAGTAAAAAAAAGAGCAAAAGGTAAGAAAATTGCAATAATTAAACGCATATAAAAATCCCCTTAAATTGCTTATAAATCAATCTCTATTTATAAAGATGAAAAGTATAAAATGCATCATAGATATATACAATATTTTTATTAATAGTAAACCATCTGATTTAAAAATACTTAATAAATAAAAAATAACTCTATATATTGAAAATTACATATATTATTATTTTATTTTAAATAGATTAAAATTTAACTTATTTATATATAAAATAATTATTATTTGTATTATATTATATAGTATATATAATTAATTAATAACTAATCAATTGTTTTTTAAACTATGATCTATTTTGAAGATTTTTATCTTCTAATCATAGAAAATAGTAAAAAAAACATTACAAACAAGATAGCATGAGGCTAATATATGCAAATAGATGAGCAATATATTATAGAACAAGCAACCAATGCTAATGCAGTTAAAAATGGCAAAGCACTCTCTGCACATGGTGATTTTAGTAATTTATCTAAGACAGCAGACGATAGTTTATATTTTGCAGATTGTAAAGGCAGCGGAAAAAATCCTTATAGAACATCTATAGATTTTCTAGATGAGAAAGCACCTATCTGCAGGTGCTCTTGCCCTAGCAGGCAATTTCCTTGTAAACATGCTATTGGCTTAATGTTTGAAATTTTAGCTAAAAAAGAATTTAAAATTGCTCAATTACCTGATGATATAGCACAAAAAAGAGCTAAAATTGCTCAAAAAGAAGCTAAAAAAGCAGCTAATACAAATAATACAGAGCCTAAAATTATAAAAAAAACTAACAATGCTACAAAAGCTAAAAAGATAAAAAAACAACTTGAGGGTTTAGATAAAGCTCAATTATTAGTCAATGAGTTATTATTACATGGTATTAACACCTTAAATAGTACCTCAGTAAAACACTATAAAGACTTAGCAAAAGATTTTGCAGGTTATTATTTAATTGGTGTGCAAAATGCGTTTTTAGCATTGGCTAATGAAATTGAAAATTGTAATGCTGATACAATCAACTATAGTAAGTCTATTAATATTTTAATAGTACTCAATGATGTTATTCAAAAATCTAAACAATTTTTAGAACACAAACTTGAAACTAAAAACTATGAACTTGAAAGTAATGAGCTTTTTGAAGCTTTAGGTGGTATCTATAAACTTGAGGATTTAGAAAGACTAGGCTCTTATAAAGATAATGTAAATTTAGTGCAATTATCTTTTGATATAAGCTATGATCCTGTCAAAAAAGAATATATTGATAGAGCTTATTATATTGATTTAGCTGATGGTCAAATAAGTCAAACTCTAAACTATAGACCAATAAAAGCACTATCTCACATTAAAGCTGATGATACTTGTTTTAAACTCATTAATGTTGAGCGACTCTATTATTACTTTGGCGGTTTAAACAAAAGAATACGCTTTAATAATTTTAACCTGCATAATCTTACACAAAATGATTATAACCAAATAATTAGCTTAGCAAACAACGAATTATCCACAGTAGTTACTAGTGTTAAAAATGAAATTAAAAAGATCTTGGCTAAAAAATATGTGGCTGTTTTACTAAAATATGAAAAATTAGCTCTAGTTAACGATGAATTAGTTTTATTTGATCATAAACAAAATAACATAATCTTAAGAAATAAATTAGATGATGACAGCTCTCATTATAGTATAGGCAGACTCTTATCTATAGCTAATAGTCAGCTATGTGTTAATCAAGTAATGTTTGGTTTAATCTTTTATGATGAAAATGTTAATAGATTATATTTACACCCATACAGCATTATTACAAACAATCAAATCATAAGATTACAATATTAAAAGGAGTGTTTAAATATGAATCCTTTAACAAATCTTAAAGAACGTTTAAATTATCTTGCTATTGCAGGTATTGAACTTATTAATGAAGACTATCGTTTACAACAATTACTAGAGCAATTTAGCACAATTGCAGCACAAAGCCCTATTCTAAATAGAGTGTATCTTAACTTGCAAGAACTATTCAAAGCAAATAAAGAAGATAAAGCTAAAGTACTATTAAATCTTTTAGGTCTAGTTAATGCTATTTGTACCACACAAGCTCAAACAAATATTACAAGTGATGAGGTTATTGATTTTGATACAAATACTAAACTTGATTTAGAGTGTAATGTTAAATATAGTGTTTTGTCTCCAATCTTAGAAGTGTTAAATGACAAATCTACAACCTCTACTAAAGTTATTGAATCAGCGATTAAATCAACACCTTATATTTTTAATGATTATAGAGTAATACAAGCTTTAATCAAGCGTGTAGATGTCTCATATACATCTTTAAGTGTATTATCTGATCATATTTTAGAATGTTTAGGTACTAACAATAGTATAAATCTTATAAAACAAGATGATTACAAGCAAATAATAAAAAACTACCCTATAAAACAACAAACGAATCTTGTATCAATGCTTAAAAATAATTTTAAGTATACTAAAGATTATCTAGAATCAGATTCTGCCCTAGCTTGCTTTAATTTAATTGCTAATATTGCTAAAGCTCAAGAAAATGATTTTTATTTATCTTTATTACAAAAATTAGAAACTATCTTGAAAAAGCCTAATCAACTAACTTTTGCTTGTATTTATGCCCTACGCTACAATGAAGAAAATGCAGATCTGCTCATACAATTATCAAAGCAAAAATCATATAAAAATATACCTCTAGCAGCTTTAAGCAGTTTTGATGTAACTAAGTATCTTGATTTTTGGATAAAGCAAATCAATGAAGATATTAATGCAGCAGATTTTATAAAAAATACTGATAATAGTATTATTGCAGATATTATAGCTAATGCTATACAAACAGAGCTTGATCAAATTATAAATGGCAAAAAAACAAATCACTATATATTACATAAACTATTGAATTATACTTGTGCTAAAACATCAGCTAGTATTATAGCTGTATATCAAAGGATTTTAGATAATGTAACTATCCTAAAAGAACAAGATCGCTCTTTAGAAGTTATTAAAAATTTAAATTTAATTATAATAAAAGGACTACTCACAAGCTGTCCAAAATCTCTTGTAGAGTTTTTACAAGCCTTAAATAAAAAACAAAAACAAGCTTTATTAAAGGCTTGTTTTGTTGCTGATTTACTTAATTATGATGCTAAAACAGTATATAAATTATGGGCTGAAGATGTAAAATTAAAAAACAAACAATATGCAGAGCTTTTTGCAGGTCTAGTTAATAATAAAAATGGTTGTTATCTTAATCTATCTATGTATTTTGTAGATAAAGTCATAACCCCATATTATAAGGATGACTTTACTCCATATTATCAGCTAGAAGGTATAGTTAATAGTCCATATTTTGAGTATCTTTATTCACATGAAAATAGATATTTAAAAAAATTCTATTCATCAAAAAAATATGATATTTTTGATGAGACAGTAAGCAGACATATTAAAGAACCTCTTGATCAAAGATGGATTGATATCTTTATTCAAGCAGAACTTAAACATATTCTACCTATGTTTATTAATACTGATGATAAACAGTTATGTACCAAAATTGGTAAGTTTTACTATGATCAATTAGCTAATTTAGACTTACCTTACAATAATAAATTAATAAAAAATATATCATTTTACTTAGATATGATGCATTATTGCTCATATAACAAGTTTGATGACATCATATTAATTATTTGCAAACAATACTATAATTTTGATCCTTGGTATGTAAAAATTCTGCTTGAAAAAATAAAGAATTTTGTTGATGAGCAAAGCTTGCAAAAACAAGCTTTAGAAATATTAAATTATTATGATAAAAATGTAACACGTAATAGTTTAAATATACACTTAAAACATATTCTAAAAGAAGCTAATCTAATAAAGGAGTAACAGATGTCAAATCTTCAAAGACTACCAGCTGAACAACAATATCAACAAGAGCTTGAAGCTTTAATTGCAAATGAGCAAGATACTATACCTACTAATTGGAAAATGTCTCCTCGCTCTGTACTTAAATATATTTGTGGTGGTAAAGCAGGTAAATTAGATATTACTCCAAAATATATAGGCAATAAGCGCTTAGTTGAAATTTGTATTGCTACTTTAGTTACTGATAGAGCTCTATTGCTCTTAGGTGAACCAGGTACTGCTAAATCTTGGCTAAGTGAGCATTTAGCAGCTGCTATTAACAATGACTCTTCAAAAGTAGTACAAGGAAGTGCAGGAACTACAGAAGAGCATATTCGCTATTCTTGGAATTATGCTATGCTGATAGCTAAGGGTCCATCTAAACAAGCCTTAGTTAAAAGCCCTATTTTTAGATGTATGGAAAGTGGTTCTATTGCAAGAGTTGAAGAAATTTCACGTTGTGCAAGTGAAGTTCAAGATGCTCTAATCTCCATTCTATCTGAAAAACGTATGTCCATACCTGAGTTAAATGAAGATGTTGCTGCTAATAAAGGCTTTTCTATAATAGCTACAGCTAATACTAAGGATAAAGGTGTCAATGAGATGTCTGCCGCTTTAAAGCGTAGATTTAATATTGTAATACTGCCTACCCCTAGTGATATTAAAAGTGAAATTGATATAGTACAAACGAGAATAGCTCAACTTGCACAAAACTTTGAACTTAAGGCAATAGCACCAAATAAAAATATTATTGAACAAGTAGTTACTGTATTTAGAGAATTAAGAGATGGTGTTACTTTAGATGGTAAACAAAAATTAAATACTACATCTAGTGTATTATCTACTGCTGAAGCAATTTCTCTACTTTCAAACTCTATGGCTTTAGCAGCTAGTTTTGGCTCTGGTCAAATTGAAGCTTATGATCTAGCATCTGCACTGCAAGGTGCTATAGTGAAGGACGAAGAAAAAGATAGCTTATATTTTAAAGAATATTTAGAAAATGTAATGAAAAAAAGAGGCAGTGCTTGGTCTGAACTATATCAAGCATGTAGGGAGCTAAATTAATATGACTGAGCCTGTAATTTTTGCAATCAGGCATTTATCAGCAGCTGCAGGTTTTAATGTGCGCAAAAAACTCACAAAGTATAAACCTGATCTTGTTTTAATTGAAGGACCTGCTAACGCTAATGATATGCTGCCATGGTTTTGTCATAAACAAACTAGATTGCCCATAGCTATTTTATCCTATACAACTCAAGAGCCTTTACACACGCTCTTATATCCTTTTGCTCAATACTCAGCGGAATATCAAGCAATTTCATGGGCTTATGAGCATAATATACCTTGTCGTTTCATGGATGTACCAAGTGATATTTTGCTATCACTTATACAAGCAAAGGAGCAAGGTTTAAAACAAGAACAAGAAGATGTTTATACTAAAGATACTACCAATATCTATACAAGTTTAGAACAAACTCTAGAGCAAAGTTTTGATAGTATATATGAAAGAAGTCTTGAGCAATTAGAGCAAGATTATGATGTTAAAGCCTATGAATTTGGACAGCAAATAAGACTGCACAGTCATGATGATAAATTTGATTATGCTTTAAATCATGTACGTGAAGCTTATATGAAACGTAGTATTGTTGAAGCACAACTACAAGGCTTTAATAAGATTTTTTGTGTCTGTGGCGCATATCATGCTCCTGCTTTAAAACAAAATGAACCTTTAAGCGATAGCGAGTTTGAACAACTAAATAAGTTTAGTATCAGCACAAATATTACATTAATGCCTTACTCTTATTATCATTTATCTAAACAATCTGGTTATGGAGCTGGTAATAATGCCCCAGCTTACTTTGATTTTGTATGGCAAGCTTTAAAATTGGGTGATTATGCTAAAGCCTCTTACCTATACTTAAGTCATCTATGTCAAAGTCAAAGACAACAAGGTTATTTTGTCTCAACAGCTCATTTCATAGATGCTATAAAACTTGCAAATACTCTAGCTTATCTGCGCAATAGTAAGTACCCTACTTTAGAAGATCTAAAAGATGCAGCTATTACTTGTATAGCTCAAGGCAATGCAGCTGCTCTAAGTGTAGCCTTTGCTAGTGTAGATATTGGGAAAAAAATAGGAAAACTCCCTACTAATGTTAGTCGAACTGCTTTGCAAGATGACTTTTATAAACAGCTTAAAAATTTAAAACTTGAAAAATACTGTACTTTTGAAAATATAACTCTTGATTTAGATTTACGTGAAAATCTTAAAGTTAAATCTCAAGATTCTGCTTTTTTAGACTTAAATAGATCATTTTTCTTTAATAGATTACGAGTGCTTAATATAGATTTTGCTAGACAAACAAAATATAAAAGTGATGCAATTTGGGGTGAATCTTGGAATTTACGATGGAGTGAAGAAAGTGAAATTCAAATAGTTGAAAGTGCATTATTAGGTGAAACAATTAAGCTTGCTGCTACTTTCGCACTAAAAGAACAAGCAAATAATTGTACTGATATTGCAAGTGCATCCGCTGTATTTGAAGAAGCTTTTTTGTGTGGACTTACTCAAGTTTGTGAATATGCATTAAAAGCCTTACAAAAACTTTCAGTAAATACAGCTGCAATTGAGGAAATCTCAAAATGTATGTACAAATTAGCAAATACTATCAAATATGGCAGCTTACGTAAATTTAATCAAAATGATACCTTAACAGCATTATTGGAGCAATTTTACTTAAGAGCTTGCTTAATTTTAGCTCAAGCTTGTATCTGTGATGATAAGGCTGCTAATGATGTTATAGAAAGTATTGAACGCATTAATAAAGTACAAATAGATCTTAACTTTTTAGATCAACAATGTTGGGTAGATTTACTCAAAGACATCTCAAATAGAGATGATCTTAATACTAAGTGTTCTGGCTTTGCTATGGCAATATTAATAGAACGAGGCTTAATTGATGAAAATTTACTTAATATGGAATTATCTAGACGTTTAGCAAAAGGAGTTGCAGCTGATCTTGGTGCAGCTTACTTTGAGGGCTTAGCCCAAAAGAACAGATATTCTTTAATTTTAAGATTATCTTTATGGAAAATATTAGACAATTATTTGCAAAGTCTAGATGATGAAGAATTTAAAAGAGCTTTAGTCTTTTTAAGACGTACTTTTAGTGAATTTAAAGCAAGTGAAAAAAGTGATATAGCAGAAAATCTTGGACAAATTTGGGGGCTTAATCAACAACAAGTATCAAAAGTGCTAATGAGTGATGAAAACCTTACATCTATTGATGATTTTAATTTTGATGATATTTAAGGTGAGTTTATGGATGTAAAAGAGCAACTTAAAAGATGGCGTCTTATTTTAGGCTCTGAATGTGAGCAAGATTTTGCCTGTTTTGGTATGAGTAAATTATCTCAAGAACAAATATTATTAGATAATGCCCTAGCTCAAATTTATGGTTTAGATCAAAATGATAGTTATGATTTTGGACATAAAGGCTCTAAAAATGCTAAATCAAAACCAAATCTTAGTAAATGGCTTGGCGATTTAAACAAACTTTTTGATAAAGATATAATAAGTATCATTCAAAATGATGCTATAGAAAAAAAAGGTCTAAAACAATTACTTTTAGAAAAAGAATTATTAGAGCAAGTTGTACCTGATTTAAATATGGCTTCCACACTGCTGATGCTAAAAGATCAAATTCCTAGTAAATCAAAAGACGCAGCACGTGCATTTATTAGAAAAATTGTTGAACAAATTAATAAAAACATGCAGCAAGATATACAAAGATCAGTAAGTGCAGCTTTAAATAAAAAACAACACAGTCCTATAGCTACAGCTAGTGCTATTGACTTTAAGTATACTATAGCTAAAAATTTAAAGCATTATAATCAAGATCTACAAACTATTATTCCACAAAAAGTATACTTTTTTGATAGACAAGTTAAAGTTAATAAATGGCATATTATTTTAGATATAGATCAAAGTGGCTCCATGGGAGAAACTATTATTTACTCATCTATTATGTCATGTATACTAGCCTCAATGTCTTCTCTTAAGACTAATGTTGTAGCTTTTGATACTAAAGTTATGGATTTAACACCACTATGCAGTGATCCTGTTGATTTACTTTATGGTTTTCAAATGGGAGGAGGTACTGATATTGCCAAATCCTTAGCCTATTGCAGACAATTTATACAAACTCCTAACAAAACACTATTTTTCTTAATATCAGATCTTGAAGAAGGTGGTAATAGAGCAGCTTTATTAGAGCATCTGCAGCAAATTAAAGATAGTGGTGTCTATGTTATAGTATTACTTGCTGTTTCTGATTTAGCTAAAAAACCTTATTATGATCAAACAACTGCTAAAAAAATAGCTGCTATGCATATACCTTGTTTAGCATGTAGTCCTCAAAAACTGCCACTATTATTAGAAAGTGCTTTAAAAAAGCATGATTTAACTCAATTTAAGTAAAAAATCTTAAGGCAGAACTTACACTGCCTTAAGTAAATATATCAGTATTAATTTAATTTCTTCAAGATTTCAATGTGAGTTTGTACATCCTTATACAAATCATAGCTAAGTTTAGCTCTACTATTTACATCCTCAAGAAGATGATTAGTATCTGATATATATTGAGACATACTATAAATGTCACTTTCTAGCTCTTTATTAGATTTTTGCACTTCATCCAACTTAGTAGTAGTAGATTGTATATGCTCTCCAAAAACCTTAATATTTGTAAAAACATCCTGTAGAGTATTTTGAGCCTTACCTAAATCATCACGTGTTGTTTGAGCTAATTTTTGAATCTCATTTGCAACCACAGCAAAACCACGACCTACCTCACCTGCTCTTGCTGCTTCAATAGCTGCATTTAAAGCTAACAAATGAGATTGACCTGCAGTATTTCCAATAATATCTAAGATATTATTAATGCCACTCATATTATCAGAAACTAAATTATAGCTATTATCTAAATGACATGTATCTGATAGAGCATTAATTAAATTAGTAGCACTAGTAATTGATTTATTTATGGTAGAAATATAATTATCTAAATCAGCAATATTATTAATAATTTTATCAACACTACGTGTAATGTCACCTGATTGTTCAATATAAGAAATTAATTTATTATTAATATAATTTCTAATATCAGTAAGTATGATTAATTTTCTAATATCTGTAAATGCTTCATGATAGTAAAGATTAATAATTGAGAAAATGGAGATAAAATTATCAATCACCCTATCACGTATCATAGATCGTGGTTTATCAAAAAATATTAAAGCTGATAATGTGGCATTAATATTCATACCAAAAATTTCACCAAAGGTTGAAAATCCTGCAACAGGAAAATTCCACCAATTATTAGCACTAGCTAAACTCTTTTGATTACTAGCACGTCTTAAAATACAATCACATAGTACAGCACCAACAGGTTTTGGCTTATTGCTTAAATAATTATCTATATCATTTTTAGTGTTTTTAATAAAATCAACAGATTTAACTAAATGTATTTCACAGCCTTTATTAACATCACAGTAAAAACTTAAGGCTCCTGTTGATTTATCTATTTGCGATAAGGATCTAATAAATAAATTACCATTAACCTCAATAGCAAAACTATAATTGGCTAAAGCTTGCTCTAAATTGTCCTCCGTTGTGTGTAAGATATCACATAAAGCCTGCACAAAAGTTTTAATAGATGTCTTTTTTTGATCTAACACAGTACTTACAGTTCTAGTAAATTCATTTGTGTCTACACAGAAAAATGAATTACCTGTTTTTTCATAGTTTTGTGTCTTTAAAAAACCAAAAGAACAATCTTTTGCCATCTTTAATAAGATTATTACAGCATGATTTTCAACTGCTCTTTGATTATCGTATATATATGTATGTGCTGAGTTGAGATTATTAGCAGCAGAACCACCTACAAAAAAGCAAGGAAATTTACCAGATTCAAAGGCTGCTTGCAGTAAAAAACTCTCAGAGTTTGATAAACCATCAACAAAGGTTAAAGCAACTGTATCTTTGTAATCTATATCAACATCTACACGTAACTTTGAAACTTCTTGTTTTATAATATTCAAATGCTCTGCTAAAGTATGATTAACTTTATTACTTCTAATAAGTTCTGAGTATAAATTTACAGTATAAATATTAACACTTTCAAATAAAGAACTTGGAAAAATTTGTAATACTACATTATCTCTGTTTTCACGACTTTCTATGTATATGCTTTTATTAGAACTGCCATCACCAAAAAGCTCACCTGCTGTAGTTACCGCAATTAAAGGTATTTCATCACAAATTTGTTTTAATCTTGAGCATAGATTATTAAAATTAATATAAGGTGATACATAAGCTATAACAAGACCAGCTTGAGTAGGATGTTGTAGGTTCTTACTAGAAAAATTAGTTAAATTGCTATCTGTTTGAATAACTCTAATTTCTCTTGAACCTAAAGTAGCATGATTTTGTTCTTTTTTTCGAGAACTAAACCATTTCATAATAGCCTCCTAATAAAAATATGTGATATAGATCAATATATTCTATCATAAAAATACATCTTTATATCTATAAAAAAGCTAGATGAACAGAAATCTCTATTAGTGAGACCTAAAATTATTTAATGTAAAATATTTAATTTAATCTTGCCAAACACTCTTTTGCTTGATAAAAACCTTTGTCTAAAGCTTTTTGATAAAACTCTTTTGCTTTTGATATATCCTTACTTATATGCTTGCCTAATTCATACTCTCTTGCCATATACATTAAAGCAGGAGCATAATCCATATTAGCAGCTTTATTTAAATAATTAATAGCTCTACTTACAGACTCTTCATGACCTGAAAAAGCTGTTAACAAAAACACACCAATACCACCTAAAGCTATAGGATTATCTTTTTGTAAAGCATCTTCTAAAAATAAAATCATCTCATCTGCTTGTTCTTTAGTGTAAGAGACCTTTTGATTAATATTATGTACATACTCTAAACCTATAAGACCAACTCTTGCCTGTGCATCTGTATGGCCTTGGCGAGCTGCTATAATAAGGTATTGATAAGCTTTATTAGCATCTGCATATTTACTAGTATTATCAGCATATAACATACCTAAAATATAACTTGCCTCTATATATCCATTATCAGAAGCCTGCTTTAATAAAGAAATAGCACGATCTACATCTTTCTTTACATCTATAGCATGCAGATATTTATATGCTAAATTTGTTTGTGCTTTAGAAGAACCATATTCTGCAGCCTGTTCTAATAATTCAAAAGCTACTTTATGATCTTTTTCTACACCCATTCCTAACTCATACATACCGCTTAGCAAAAATAAAGCATAGGCTTTGTAATCTAATTGATCTGCATATTGTATAACTGAATCTAAATAAGCTTTAGCCTTAACATAATCATGAGTAAAATCAGACTCAAAAGCATATAGCTTTGCTAATAATAAGGTTGCATAAATATCATTAAGTGCATGTGCTTTTGCTAAAAGCTCATGTGCTTTATTTAAATCACGCTTACAGCCTAAACCATAAATATACATATCAGCAAGCTCAGTATAGGCCTTTTCATGATTAGAATTTGCTGCTTGAGTTAAATAGTAAAAAGCTTTATCTATATCGACTTTTTTAAAGAAACCATGCTTATAAAGTGAGCCCAAAATATATTGAGCAGAACTTTCTCCATTATCAGCATCTTTAACTAAAGAATTAAACTTTTCTTCATCAAGAATTAAGTTAAATTTAGTTTGGATTAAGTCATTCTTCTTAAGCATAATTAATCCTTATTTAATAAGTATGAAACTATAGTATTTAACTATAGTATAACTAAAATTATCTAAGATCAAAAGTTATAACAACTATAAACAATAAAGCC
>CALXNP010000040.1 GCA_944389785.1 uncultured Anaerobiospirillum sp. | reverse complement strand
GGAGCCGTGTGCGGTAAAGTCGCACGCACGGTTCTGAGGGAGGGGCAAGGCGCTAAACGCCATCTCCTACCCCTATTTTATATTTAGTACTTAAATAACCTAAAAGCTTTTGCTTTTAGGTTATTAGTATTATTAATTATCTATGATGCATAGCTTTAACTTGACGTAATGGCTTACCAATATAAATTTGTCTTGGACGACCAATACGGCTTTCTGGCATTTCTTGCATTTCATTCCAATGTGAAATCCAACCAATAGTACGAGCTAGTGCGAAAATTACAGTAAACATATTAGTTGGTATACCAATAGCATTAAGAATGATACCAGAGTAGAAATCGACATTAGGATAGAGATTTCTTTGAATAAAGTATTCATCAGAAAGAGCAATATGTTCAAGTTCTGTAGCTACATCTAAAATAGGGTGATCTTGAATATTAAGTTCTGCTAATACTTCATGACAAGTATCACGCATTACTACAGCACGAGGATCGTAGGCTTTATAAACACGATGACCAAAACCTGAGAGTCTAAATGGATCATTTTTATCTTTAGCTCTAGCAATAAATTCAGGTATTCTATCAATAGTACCAATTTGTTCTAACATGCGTAAACAGGCTTCATTAGCACCACCATGAGCTGGACCCCATAAAGAAGCAATACCAGCAGCAATACAAGCATATGGGTTTGCACCTGAAGAGCCTGCCAAACGAACTGATGATGTTGAAGCATTTTGTTCATGATCTGCATGAAGAATAAAGATTCTATCCATAGCTCTTTCAATAACAGGATTAACTTTATATTCTTCACATGGAGTAGAGAACATCATATGCAAGAAATTAGCTGCATAGCTTAATTCATTTCTTGGATAAACAAAAGGATGACCAATTGAATATTTATATGACATAGCAGCTAAAGTTGGAATCTTTGAGATCAATCTAATAGCTGTTTTTTCTCTGTGCTCTGGGTCATAAATATCAAGATTATCATGATAGAAAGCTGATAATGCACCTGCAATACCACACATAACAGCCATAGGGTGAGAGTCACGTCTAAAGGCTTTAAATAAAGAGGTAATTTGCTCATGTATTAAAGTATGATGCTTTACTTGGTATTCAAAATTTTTATACTCAGCTTTATTAGGTAATTCACCTTTAAGTAAAAGGTAACATACTTGTAGGTAATCTGTTTTTGTGGCTAATTGATCAATAGGATAACCACGATAAAGCAGTACACCCTTAGCACCATCAATAAAAGTAATACGTGATGAACAAGATGCTGTAGATACAAAGCCTGGATCATAGGTAAAATAACCTTGTTTACCTAAAGCACGTATATCAATAACCTCAGGACCCATGGTGCCTTCAATAATTGGTAATTCAATAGGATCCTTGCCTGGTATATTTAAAGTAGCAAATTGCTCTGATTGTTGTGCTTTATTTTCCATTCTTTATCCTTCAAATTCTGTTTGTTCTTAAGTAAATGCTATTACATAGCTCCATTTTTAACTAGTAAGTTTTCTCTATTCTAATGCAAATATTTTCACTTGTATATAATATTGCACTTTAATTGAGCGTATTATGCAATGTTTAATAAAAAAGTTATGTTATAGTGCATAGTCTTTATAAATAAATTAAGTATATAAAGCTTTTGTCAATATTAACGGTTACTCTTACTAGGTAGGTAAGTTTTAAAACATAGTTAATATCTTAATGCACTATAAACTTGCAAAATATAGTATATTTTGCTAAATATTAAGATACAAAGATAAATTCTAAGAATTAACCTAACTTAGACTATAACTTAAAATCTTATTTAGCAAAAATTACTTAGCTTTAATTAAGATATTTACATCTTTTTATGAAAGTAATTCATAATGAATAAAGCATTATGCTTAAACTTGCTAAACATCAATAATAAAGTGGATACTTATGGAACAAAGAATTTTAAGAACAGAATGTTCTGATAAAACAGGTCTAATTGCTGGTATTGCTCAATTATGTTTTAAATATAATTACAACATACATCATCAAGATCAATTTGTATCAAGCGAAGATAATACTTTTTTCATGCGCTCAGTACTAGATGGTGATTTTGATAAAGCTGATGATTTTATGCAGGAAATTAAAGCTTTTTTACCAGCTGATGCTAAGGCTAGTCTTAAAGAGAATAAAAAAGCTAATATTGCTGTATTAGTTACTAAAGAGTCACACTGTTTAGGTGATATTTTAATGAAAAGCTATTCTGGTGCTTTAGATGCTAATGTGGTAATGGTTGCAGGTAATTATAATAAATTAGAAGATTTAGCAAATAAGTTTAATGTACCATTTCATCTTGTATCACATGAGGGTATTAGTCGTGATGAGCAAGAGCAGCGTATGATGGAAGTTATTGATAGCTATGATGTAGATTATATTGTTTTAGCTAAATATATGCGTATATTATCACCTAAAATGGTAGCTCATTATCCATTAGGTAAATTGATTAACATCCATCACTCTTTCTTACCTGCTTTTATTGGAGCAAGGCCTTATGAGCAAGCTTTTAATCGTGGTGTAAAAATTATTGGTGCTACAGCTCATTTTGTAACTAATAATTTAGATGAGGGTCCTATTATTACTCAAGATGTAATTTCAGTAAATCACAGGTATTCAGCTGAGAATATGGCTAAAGCTGGCAGAGATGTAGAAAGATTAGTATTGCTTAAAGCTTTAAATAAGGTATTTGACCATAAGGTCTTTATTCATGGTAATAAGACTATAGTCTTTTAATGTAAAGCATGAATTTTAAAAATTTCCCAACTGTAAAAGCAGTTGGGATCATATGCTAAGGTGCTAAGCGTTTATAAGTCCAATTGTTGTCATCATCTTTAGTATAAATATATCTATCATGTAAACGATTTTCTCGTCCTTGCCAAAATTCTACACTATCAAAAATGACTCTGTAACCACCCCAAAAACTAGGTAATGGTATTTCTTTATTCTTAAATTTTTCTTTAATCTCAAAAAATTTAGCTTCAAGTATAGATCTTGCTGAAATTACAGAAGATTGTTCAGAAGCCCATGCACCTATTTGACTATCACGTGGTCTTGAATGGAAGTATTTTAATACTTCAAGTTTAGATAACTTTTGAGTATAGCCTGTAAACATTACTTGTCTTTCAAGATAAAACCAAGGAAAAAGTACGGATATTTTGTTGTTATGCTCAAGATGTTTAGCTTTGCGACTGCCTAAATTTGTGAAGAATACCAAAGAATTTGCATCATAGTTTTTAAGTAAAACCATGCGTGAATAAGGCTGCATATTTTCATCTACAGTTGATACAACCATACCATTTGGATCATAAAGTCCTGAATCTATACAGTTTTGCAGCCATTTTTCAAAAAGCTCCATAGGAGTTTTACAAAGATCTTTTTCATCAAGACCACCGGTTGTGTAACTTCTTCTTAGAACACTAACATCTATCATTTTGCTAGCTAGCCCCCAAAATTGAAAACTGAACATTATTTTTATTATATAACTATTTTTACGTGATAGAATAATAAGATATAGCTCATAGCGAGGAGCGTTTAATTTTTTGTAAAGAATAATATAACTGGAAATACAAATGTCAAAGAATTTATCTCAAACAGCTTTAGTTATTAATTGTGGTAGTACTTCAATTAAGTTTGCCATCATGGATGCAACTGATGGTCATGTATTTTTAAGCGGTATTGCAGAGGCTTTAGGTTTAAAAGAGGCCTTTATTTCATGGCGTTTAGGTGATGGTGATAAGCAAAAAGAACAAATTAGTGGCTATGATCATGGTCAAGCTTTAAAGTTTTTAGTTGATAATATACTTTCACAACATCAAGATCTTTTAAAGTCAATTGTAACTTGTGGTCATCGTATTGTGCATGGTGGTGAATTCTATTCACAACCTACTTTAATTGATGATGAAGTTGTAGCTAATATTGAAAAGGTTATACCTTTTGCACCTTTACACAATCCTGCACATATTTTAGGTATTAAGGCAGCTCGTGATTCTTTCCCAAATATTCCTCATGTTGCAGTATTTGATACAGCTTTCCATCAAACAATGCCTCCTGTAGCATATCGTTTTGCTATTCCTGAAGAGTATTATCGTGATATTGGTATTCGCCGTTACGGTGCTCATGGTACAAGTCATATGTACTTATCACAGCAAGCAGCTAAGTACTTAGGTAAGAATGTTGAGGATATTAATGTTATTACTTGTCATCTAGGTGGTGGTGCTTCAGTTTGTGCTGTAAAGAATGGTAAATGTATTGATACCTCAATGGGTTTAACTCCTCTTGATGGTTTAGTTATGGCAACAAGAACAGGTTCTATTGATCCATCAGTTGTATTCTTCTTATGTGATAGATTAAACATGACACCAGATCAAGTTAAGGAAGTTTTCAATAAGAAGTCAGGTTTATTAGCTTTATCAGGTGTATCCTCAGATATGCGTCCTATTTGTGAGGGCTACGAGAATGGTGATGAAAAGTGTACTTTAGCTTTGGATATGTTCTGCTATCGTTTAGCTAAGTTCATTGGTTCTTACTATGTAGCTTTAGGTCATGTTGATGCTATCGTTTTTGCAGGTGGTATTGGTGAAAATTGTTGGGAAGCAAGAAAGATTACCTGTGACTATATAAAAGAGAGTCTAGGTGTAGATTTAGATGAAGAATTGAATCTAAAAGCTCTAGCAAGACTTGGTTATGAAGGTGGCTTTATTTCAACAGATAAATCTAAACTAAAAGTATTAATGATACCAACTAATGAAGAATTAGTAATTGCACGTTCTGCAATGTCATTTTTATAAAATTTTTAGTTTTTAATTTAGCATTATTTTAATCAAGGTAAGCTCTTAGCTTACCTTGATTTTATATTTCATATATTCTTTTTCCTTTTCTTTTTAACTGCATATTTTTATCATATTTCTAAATTAGTTTTGTACATTTCTTATAGAAAGATCACTGTTATTTATGGTTCATATAGACCATATGATCATTTACTAATACAAGCTGATGCTATTTATATGATGGGTAATGGTACTGCATCTTTGCATGATAACAAATTTGCTATGCAAAATTTTGATGCTGATGTAGATATTAATGCTTACAGTTTTGATGCTAAATTATATGCACCATTTAAAGTTTATGATAATCTAGTTTTAGCTTCTTTTATTGGTGGTAGCATATCTTTAATTACTACAGATGATTATGAGGTAAGAACCAATAATAGTTTTTACTCTAAAAATAAGAGTGAGGATATTAATATTTACTATGTAGATGTAGGTGTAAGTCTGCAAGGTAGCTTTAATATGACAGAAAATGTTACTGTTTATCCAAGTTTAGATCTTTCTTATATTAACTATTATGGAGATATTAATTTTAAAACTACTATAGATTATCAAAATAATATTTTAGGTACTGATGTTAATAGTGGATTTTTAAAGGATGATAGTTGCTTATAATGCTCGTATGGCCTTTAAATTTGCTTATGATAATATGGATTTTGATTTATATGCTGGTTATTTAGAGTCAGACTCCTATGAGAACATAACTTTAGGAGCTAGATTTAATATAGCCTTTTAATTTATAAAATTTTATAAATAAAATCTTTGATAATTTGTTACAATGCTTTTTGAGCTTAATCGCATAAAAAGGAATAAAGCATTGACAAATTCTGAAAATACACAAGATAAGGAGCTTAATCAAAATAAGATTAAGCATCCTATTGTTTTAAGTAACACTGATCCTAAAGCTCAAACTAGCTTTATACGTGGTTATAAAAGGTTTTGGCCTTTTTTAAAACCCCATCTGGGTATGGCTATTTTGGGTATCTTATTAACTATACCTGTAGGTGCTCTAGACGCTGTTATTGCTTCTTTTTTAAAGCCATTTATGGATAATGTAATGATAGCACAAGAGCAAAGTTTTGCAGACTATGTGCCTGTAGTCATTATTGCTTTTACCCTTGTACAAGGTATTTTTATTTATTTTTCTTCAATAGTAAATGGGCATGTAGGCGGTAGAATTAATTTAGATATTAAAGCTAAGCTTTATCATAAACTTTTAGATTGTGATACTAAATTTTATGATGTTAATAGTTCTGGTTCTATTATTTATCGTTTTTCAAGCGATGTAGAGACAGCATCTAGTGGTTTAATTGCTAATATTAAGTTATTTTTAACTAAATTTTTTTCTTCAGTATCTTTAGTTTGTGTTCTTTTATATAATTCTTGGCAGTTATCAGTAGTTGCTTTAGGTGTTTTAGTAGTACTAATTTTACCTTTGAGAATTGTACGTAAAAAAATTAAAAAAATTATTTCAAAAACTGTAGCTGGTGGTACTGAAATTATTACTTTATATAACGAAACTACACAAGGCTCACGTATTATTAAAATATTTGGGCTTAAGGCTACTATGAATAATTTATTTCATGATAAGGCTATGTTTTTGTATCGCATGGGCATGAAGATGATACGCAATACTAATTGGTTATCTCCTGTGATGCACTTAGTTAGCTCTGTAGGCGTTGCTGCTGTTTTATATTTTGGTGTACATTTAATTATTACAGAACAGCTTACACCTGGCTCTTTTGTTGCTTTTTTAGCTGCATTAATTATGCTTTACACTCCAATTAAAACTATTGGTAATAATTATATACAAGTACAACAAGCTTTATTAGCTTTAGATAGAATTTATGAGATTTTGGAAACCCAATCTTTTGAAGAGAATAATGATGAGGGTAAACAAGAGCTATCAAAGTTATTACATAGTATTGAGTTTAAGGATGTACACTTTGCCTATGATGATAGTAAGGAAATTTTAAAAGGTATTAACCTTACTATAAGAGCTGGACAAAAAATAGCCTTAGTAGGAAATTCTGGTGGAGGTAAGAGTACTATCTGTTCTTTAATACCTCGTTTGTATGAAGCACAAAGTGGTCAGATTTTACTAGATGGTGTAGATGTTAAAGATTATACATTAGGCTCTTTACGTAAGAATATTTCTATGGTCTTTCAAGATAACTTCTTGTTTCAAGGCACTATTAGACAAAATATCTTATATGGTAAAGAGGATGCTAGTGATGATGAAATTATTGAGGCTTATAAGCAAGCCTATTTAGATGATTTTATTCAAAGTTTACCTCAAGGTCTTGATACAATCATAGGTGAAAGAGGTGTATCTTTATCTGGTGGACAAAAACAAAGATTAGCTATTGCCAGAGCTATGATACGTAAAGCTCCTGTTGTAATTTTAGATGAAGCAACTTCAGCTTTAGATAATAAATCTGAAAAAGTAGTGCAAAAAGCTTTAGATAAACTAATGCAAGGTAAAACAACAATTGTAATTGCTCATCGTTTATCTACAATTATGGATGCAGATTGTATCTTTGTGGTTAATGATGGTTTAATTGTAGAGCAGGGGACTCATCAAGAGCTTTTAGCAAAAGGTGGGGCTTATAGTGCTTTATATCAATCACAATTTAAAGCTCAAGAGCAATCTTAAGTAAGATTATATAACAAAGGTGTGTTAGCACCTTTGTTATAAATGATTATTTATTATTAACAATTACAGTACTGCGTGGAGGCATAGTGATAGTTTTACCAGCAGTAAACTCAGCTAAGAACTCGCGCTCAAATTCTTGAGCATCTTTATTTTGACCAAAAATATAGGCGCTTAGATTTTCACGAGCTAAGAGCTCATATAAACCCTCAAGACCCTCACCATGATCTGTACGTCTGATATTTCTGCCTGAAAGCGGAATTAAGATATTTTCGCCGCTATCTTTATGCTTATCTGTTTCATTACTGTCTTTTGGTAGATATATAGCAGCAAGTAGTGGGAAGAGCATAGAGCCTTGATCTATTTTCATTGGTTGACGTGAGGCATTAACAAAAACAACACTAAAGCGATTTTGATAAAGTCTAATATAACCAAAGTAAGCACCACCTGCACAGATAAAGACTAATGAACCTTTAGTAATAGCTGGATTTTGCCGTCTTATAGCTGCAAGTTTTTTTAAATGGGCTTGAATTTCATTACTATAAGGTGTTACTTTATGCTCTTTCATAAGTTTAAAAGGCATAGGAGAGCGCTCTTTAATCTGATATTGACTAATAGCATCACCTAACTCATCTCCTTGATAAATACAAGGTATACCACGATAGGTATAAAGTACTGCAAGAGCTGCTAAGTATAGAGATTTTTCACCGCCTATAAGGCTGAAAAAGCGTGGTAAATCATGGTTATCTAACTGATTAATTAGACATAATTTATTTTGTTGAGCTACACCTACAGCATAGTTTTCACAAGTACGACGTAAATCTTCACCAGTATAAGGAATAGATTGTCCTGTTAAATTTATTCCACCAAAGAAAGCTCGCATTGGACTTAAAAAGCCTGTGTAATTAATAGCACCATCTAGGTTATTGTCATCAGTTAGAGCATAACGAGCATCAGAGACAAATTGACCTATCATTAAACATTCTTTTTGTGTTTTATGGGCATGTTTACAAATTTGTCTTAAACGACGTAAATTGTTTTTAGCACTGCCATCATCACCAATTTGTGAAGCACAATCTATAACATAACCATCAATACCATAAGGTGCACGTAGCCATTTTTTAACTACACTATTATGACCTTTGTACATGATCATTCGTAATTGTTTTGAGCCATAGTTTAGTTTTGGTAAATTAGGGCTACCTTTCCAATAACAAGCCTCATCATTATCATCAAAGGTATAAAAATCTCTATATGGTGAGTCTTTATGATGTATAGCTCCTTTAGAGCTAACTTCATGACGGTCAAACCAAGGATGGTAGTGTGAGCTATGATTTAAAGGCATACACAAAAGTATATTCATCTCAAAGCTTAAAGCCATAGAGCGTAAACGCTTTAAAGCACCATTACCACCAAAATGAGGATCAACTACATCATAATCTTCAACATCATATTTATGTGGTGAACATGATTTGAAAATAGGACTTAAATAAATACCATCACAACCTAGATCTCTAATGTAAGGAAGCATATTGCTAACACCATCTAGATCACCACCACAATGAACATCATCTAAGTTTTTGTATTCAAATGTATCATCATGTATTAGCTCCATAGGATCATATTTGATGGTATCAATAGTAAATTTTCCTTTTGAAGAAGCAAAACGATCTACAAAAATTTGATAGATGATTAGATTATCAAGCCAAGATGGATTTGGATCTCTTTCATTATAAGCAAAGCAATGCGCCAATAAAGGACATTCACGAGACATACCAAGTGAGCTATACCATACAGCATCAACAGATTGTCTATTTTCATTTAGTAAAACGATTTTAAAACAATAACGTTGTATATTAGAGCCCTCATCAATAGGTAGGCTAGCACTAAATCGATGTATACCTGATTTAGATCCTGTATAAAGCATTTCTACACGTACAGGTTCATGAAGAGGAAAAGCTACTAATCTAATGCTAAGGCGTGAGGGATTTGCTCCTCTAACAAATAATACAGTGCTTCTATTGTGCAACTCTGATGGAGCTGTACAGGTATGGAAACACTGAAATGGCAAATTAGTTCTAGGCGATGATGTATTTTGGCGCATATTTGCTCCTTAGATTGCTTCTAATGTTAGTTTTAATGTTTCATAAATCTCCTCTACTCCTTTAACATAGACTTTTTCAAAAGGTGAGTGAGGATTTAAAATAGTAGGACCTATTGATACTAATTGTAAATTAGGGTTAGCTTTAGCAAAAAAGGCACATTCAAGACCTGCACTCATTGCTGTAATTTTAAGCTCTTTATTGCAAGTTTTTAAATAACAAGCCTTTAAAGCTCTAATTAATTCATTATCATTTGGAGATTGCCAACAAGGATGGCGATCTGCAAAAGTTAATTTAGCTTTATCATATGGATAGACACAAGCTTGCAGTTTTAATTTAATATCATCAAGACCTTCTTCATTTAAAGAACGATACATGATTTTAAATAAAACTTCATTTTTAAATGTCTGCATTAATCCTAAATTAAATGATGTTTGTGCTATGGTTCTGTCATAATCATATGGTCTTAACATAGCAAAAGGTAAAGCTACAATTAAATTTAATAGCTCTAAACTTGATTTAGTATCAAAAGCTTTGTGCTCATTAGTATCATCTTGTAGAGTTAGACTCATATTTGGGTCACTAACTTTATGAATATTTTGATACTTAGCAAAGCTATGTTGCAATTGTGCACAAAATTGTTCTTTATCACTATTGATGTAGACAATGGCTTTGGCAAAATTAGCAATAGCATTACGTACTGTGCCACCATCTAAACTGATAATTTGTAGTGGAGTTTTAGTCTCAAGTAAGAGTTTAGCCAAAGTAACGATGGCATTAGCTTTACCATAATTAATATCAGTACCACTGTGTCCGCCGCTTAAATTACTAAGCTCAATACATAAAGCTTGTCCATCAACTAGCTCTTTATTAGCTTTAAATGAAATTAAAGCATCCTCAGATCCAGCACAGCTGACATACATAAAGCCATCTTCTTCTGAGTCTACATTGATAAGATAATTAGCCTGCAGCTCTTTTATATCAAGATTAATGGCACCTTTCATGGTGGTTTCTTCTTCAACTGTAAAAATGGCACGTAAATTTGGAATATTTAAGCTATTGTCTTCAAGTATAGCTAAAATCATACTCATACCAATGCCATTATCAGCACCTAAAGTTGTACCATTAGTTTTAATAAAACCATCACTATCTAAATAAGCTTCAATTTTATCCTTGCTAAAATCAAAATTTTTATCTTTATGGCATACACCTACCATATCCATGTGAGCTTGAAGCAAAATGGTAATATTACTTTTTGCTTGTGAAGATGCTTTTTTTTCAATAACTACATTACCAACATAATCGCGTCTACACTCAAGCTTATTTAAGGCAGCAAAATCAAGTAAATATTGGGCTATATGAGCTTCATTACCTGAGGTATGAGGTATATTTGAGATATTGTTAAAGTGAAAAAACACTCTCTGAGGATGTAAATTAGTTAGGCACTCTTGCATCTTGTATCCTATTTATTTTCTTTTTTGTGAAATAATTTTTACTTTAAAATCTTTTAGGCTCATATTAGAATTTTGCTGCAATACAGTGAAGATGGTACTTAAAAGTATACTATCTTGTTCATCTGAACTAAAATGAGTTTGCACAAAATTTTGGGCGTTAATAGCCTTTGGGCCTTGATATAAAGTTTTGCTAAAATCATCACTTCCTATATCAAAATTTTTCATAGGCAACCTATTATTAATAATAAAATGTGTAATACTTATTATATAAAATATGAGAGGTAAAGTTATTATGTGTGTAATAAAATTTACTAAATGCATGCAAATCATACACAATTAAATTAATTATGGGCAAGTGTAGTAAATTAGTGTTAAAAAAACTTGGACAATAATAAAATTATGTCTATTACTCAGATTTTACTAGTGGGTTTAGGTGGAGCTATAGGTGCTCTATTGCGTTTTGGCTGTATGACTTTATGCTCACGTTTTAAATTTATACCCTTAGCTACCATTGTGGCTAATGGTTTGGGCTCTTTTAGTTTAGCTTTAGTCTTGTATTTAGATTTAGATAAATTCTATTTATTGGTATTAGCAGTAGGTATTTCCTCATCATTATCTACATTATCATCCTTATGTAATGATCTTTATTCTCTGTTAACAGATAAAGCTTATATTAGAGCAATAATTTATTTATATTTAAATATTTGTATATCATTTATGGGTATTAGTTTTGCTTTAAGTTGTATTGATACTAAAAAAATATTATAGAGTGTTTAAATATTCTCTAATGTGTTCACAGTATTTATGTGCTATATTATACATGTATAGATATTGATATATAAGTTAGTAGGATTATAGATGCTAAAAGATATAGTGTTAGTAGCTATAGGTGGAAGTTTAGGTGCTATAAGCCGTTTTTTACTTGATGTATTGTGGCATGCTAATGCTCTAACTTTACTTGCAAATATTTTAGGTTGTTTTTTATTGGGTACATTAGTTATGTATGTAAAATTAAAAAACATAAATAATCAGTGGGTTAAACCATTAATACAAACAGGCTTTTTAGGTGCGTTTACTTCATTTAGTGTCCTATCAACTTACTTTTATATCAATATAGTATCAACAAGCTTTAGTATGGTGTATTTTACATTTTGCTTAGTTGCTTACTTCTTATTATTTTTGTTAGGAACTATTGCTGCAAAAGTTATGGTGTCAGCAACAAGGATATAGGTGACGCTATGGTTACACAATATAATTTTTATATTTGGATAAAAAAATTTTTATTCATTGCTATATCATCTTTAGCGATGGGCTTTTGTATCAGTGGTTGCAGTCCTTTTTCAAATAGTTATGAAGGTAGTTGGTTAGGTATTGATTATAATGCTGATACTAATATTATTATTTATGAATTTAATATTGAGCGTGAATATGATAATAACTTTTTAGTTACAGTGATTAAATATCAATATCAACCTATGTTAAATAAAGAAAATACCTTTCAATGGACAGAGTCAGATCCTAAAAACTTTAAGGGTGTTTATAATAAAAAAGATGGTAGCTTACGTACAGAGTTTGGTGTAGTTATGTATGATGCTAATGCTTTTAATTTAACCTATGAGAATTTGCATTTCTTTAAA
This sequence comes from uncultured Anaerobiospirillum sp., assembly GCA_944389785.1. Classification (GTDB taxonomy): domain Bacteria; phylum Pseudomonadota; class Gammaproteobacteria; order Enterobacterales; family Succinivibrionaceae; genus CALXNP01. Next base: position 8,459 of record CALXNP010000040.1, on the reverse strand, counting down.
AAAGCTCCTAATGCAGAAGGTAAGTTTAAGTATGTAGCAAAAGAAACTTTACAAAAGAATTACCCAACAGCTACTATTGTAGATTAAGTAATTTAGGCTATAGTATTTAATAATGTTACAAGCACAATTGATATTAGGATACTAATAGTATTTAAATTAGCAGAATCTTTAGCCATTTGTGGTAACGCTTTCATGGTAAAGATAGGTGCTACAGATGGTATAGGTGCTAGAGCTATAGCCATCAAGATAAATTTAATTTCAAAATCATATGGTAGGGCATAGTAAATAAAGGCACATAAAGCAAGTCCTACTGCATATCTAATTAAAACTAGTTTTGCGATACGAGAGATCTGACTTTTGCTAATTTTAAGATTAATTAACATACCTATAACTATGATACATAAAAGAGTATTAGCCCGACCAATAGTGCTAAGTGGGGTTAGAATTGAACTTGGTAAATTTATGGCTAAAGCAGAGAGTGACAATGAAATAATATAGGCGTAAATAGGCATAGAGCGAGAAATTTCTTTAAAAATTGCTAACATAGGCAGTGGAGTTGCACTAAAGGTTTTTCTATTGACAAAAATAGCAATAGCATAACAGCCACCAAAACAAAAAATAGCATTGATCATATCAAACATGCATATAGCTAAAAAAGCTTTAGCTGAAATAATACTTTGCATAAAAGGGATAGTGAAATTACCAATATTAAAACAGGTAATATTGATCATAGTAAAAACTTTTAATGCAGAGTTTTTAAAGCAAAAATAGCCTACAGTCAGTAGTAGTATATTAAAACCTACAGCTAGCAACATTACTGATATTAAGGCAATATCAAATTCAATACCATTTGCCAATGAGATAATAGCACAAGGTAGGGTTGCATATATTACGATATAAGACAAACTTTTTGCTGTATCTGCATTAACTAATCTTAAGCGTCTAAAAATAAAGCCTAAGATAATAATAATAAGGATAGTTACAGCATTTTCTAGATTATTTGACATAACACATCACACAGTTATTAAATTTTTTTGGATATTATAACTTGCATTTATGAATATGAGTTATTTATTAGAAAAGTGACAACAAAAAGTGCAAATAATAGCTTAAGTTATAGTTCAAATTTTGTTTTGAATTAAGCATGATGAATTTTGTATTTATAATGGTTAATAAATTAAAAATAAAAAAGAATCTGATACTTTAATATCAGATTCTTTTGAAAAAACTTGATTAGATTTTAATCTTAGATTTTAGGATGATGCTTTTTTAAAGTGGTGTAATTGATAACAAAGAGATCTGCATCAATATAATCTACAATCTCTTCACAGGTATTACCAATTAAAGCAGCTGAAGTACCACTACGTCCTGCTGATCCTAAAAATACAGCTTTAGCTTTAATACGCTTACATAGTTTTGGAATTACATCATCAGGCATACCATCTTCTACATGGCAATGGTCTTCATTAATATTATGTTGTCTTGCAAATTCAAGCAGACGCTTTTTATGTTCATTAATAATATTTTGAGCATAGACCTCAGGTGCATAATGAGGCACTTCAAGCATAATTGTAGGTAACATGACAGGTGCTGAATTTACAAGATGAATTTCACCTTTAGTTAATTTAGCAAAAAGCTGAGCTTCTCTTAAAATAGTTAAATTAGTTAATTTTTTCTGAGCAGAGCTAAAATCAAGAGCAACTGCAATAGGGGCATTATTTTGCCAACCTTTATTTTTAGCAATAATTACAGGGGCATTAGAGTGACGTAATAACTGCCAATCGATAGGTGTAAAGAAAATAGAGTCTAAAATACCATGACGATTGGCTCCTTTGATAACAAGATCATAATGATTTTCTTGTAATTCAAGAATAATACCTTCTGCAATATCTTTAGAGAAAATTATTTTAGGAATAATACGACATTGATCTGTGTCATATTCTTTTATTATTTCTTTTAATTGCTCAAGATGGGCAGCACAGACATCATCCTTAGTTTGCTTTTCTTTGAGCTTATTGAGGAGATGTACGTCAGTTGTAAAATCATAAACTACACGCAAAGCAGTAATATTAGCTTGAGGATTAATCTTAGAAAACTCTATAGCTCTAGCTAAGGCTTCTTGATAATCACGTTTTGGTTCTATGATTACAAGGATATTATTTAATGTTTTCATACTTTTTTCTATAGGCTCACGCCTATAGCTCCTCTATTTTGTTGTGGATAATCATTGATCTTATTTAATTTTATACATAATTTAATAGTCTTGCATACAAATATTGTTTAAAAGCGTTAAGATAATCGCAAATTTTTACTTTATTTTTTTATAAGCAAATCAAGAAGTTAAAGATTAGTAAATTTAGGATAGTTAAGATTTTATTTAAATTAAAAATATGTAAGCTATATAGATTTTGTGGTTAATACAGCTTACATATTGATATAAACTATAGATTAGTTTTGGTGATCATATTTAATCTAAAACCTAAGACAAATAGACAGATGCTAAAGCATAATGCACCACCTATAATAAAGGCTGTTAAATACATGATAGCAGTTAGGGTAGAAAAACTAGTCCATATATCTAAAGTAAAATTAAAGTATGTTAAAGCTACACCCATAATTAAAGCTGCAATTAGTACTCGTAAAATAAAAAGTAAAGATTTTTTAGTAAATTTATAAATTTGTCTTTTATGTAGCAGATATAAAAGTAAGAAGCAATTTACAAAGGCAGCTAAAGCAGTTGATAAAGCAAGACCTATATAATTTAAAGGATAGATTAAGATTAAATTAAAGATAATATTTGCAAAAATTGCACTGATAGCGCACTTTACAGGGGTTTTAGTATCCTGAATAGCTGCAAAACCTTGAACCAAAACACGTACTAGCATAATAGCACAAAGTCCACTTACTGAAGCGAGTAAAGAAGCAGAGGACATTAAAACATGTTCTTGTGTAAATTGTCCTCGCATGAATAGAACTCTTAAGATAGGCTGAGCTAAGCAAATAATACCTATCATAGATGGTATACCTAATAATAGAACTAAGCGTACACCCCAGTCTAAAGTGTTTTGATAATGTTGTTTATTAGTTTTAAAGTCAATAGCCGATAAGGCAGGTAGTATCACTGTTGAAATGGCTACAGCAAAAATTCCAATTGGAAATTCAAGTAATCTGTCTGAGTAGTACAAATAAGAAATCGAGCCAGTAGCTAAGAAGGATGCTAGAACTGTATTTACAAGTAAATTAAGTTGAGATGCACTTACTGATAAGATACCAGGCAACATTAATTTATAAATACGCTGTACCCCTTCATGTTTTAAAGAAATTTTAGGTAAAGTTAAGATTTTTAGCTTTAATACAAAGGGTAAAATAAAAAGTAATTGCACTAAGCCTCCTATAGACATGGCATAGGCTAGAACTTTGTTTTTATCTTCAAAATAGGGACTAACATAATAAGCTGCTATGATAAGTGTAATATTTAATAAGCAAGGTGTCATAGCACTTACTGCAAATTTAGAATAGATATTAAGTAAAGATGAAAATAAAGCTGTAACAGTAATAAAGAATAAATAAGGAAAAGTTATACGCAATAAATCTGAAGCTTCAAGAAATTTAAAGCCATCTTTAGCATTATCTAAATAAGCTTTAAACCAACCATAACCAAAAATAGCTGTAATTACAGGAGCAAGTAACATTCCTACAATACATACAATTAATACAACAAAAGATAGTGTTCCTAAAGTTTTTGATAATAACTCTTTAAGTTCACTTTGACTTTTATGTTTTTTATACTCTGTCATTACAGGTACAAAAGCTTGAGCAAAAGCTCCCTCTGCAAATAGTCGTCTAAAGAAATTAGGAATTCTATTAGCAAAGAAAAAAATATCTGAGGCTAATGAGGCACCTAAAATAGAAGCTATAGCAATATCACGCACCATGCCTAAAATTCTTGATAAAAAAGTGGCTGAAGCATTGATCATTCCAAAGCTTAATAATCTTGATTTTTTTTCTACTTTATTATTCATAATAATGTATCTTTTTAACTATATCATCTTTAATTTTTATCTAAAATTAGTTGAAAGTGTATTTTACTGATAAAAATTAAAAAATTTAAATTTAATTTAAGGAAATTATAAAATTTCATTTCTGAAAAAATAATAAAGTGCAAGTCTTTTTTTATAAAAATTTTTAAGCTTGTGGGAAATTCTGTGGGTTATTATTTTTTTATTTGGAAAATAGGGCTTATTGGGAAAATAAAAATTGTGGGAAACTTTTACAATTTTATTTTAAATATAAAAAAATATTTAAAATTAATTATTTAGATAAATAGATATTTTTAACTCTAAATAATAATTTTTTAGGTAAATCTCTAGTTTTTTATTATAATATATAAATATATACTATTATATTAATAATGATTATTCTGTTAAAAATAGAATATAATTTTATCATTAATAAAATAATATATTGATTATAAATGATTATTTATGATAAAAATATTTTTTGTAAATAATATATTAATAATATTACAAATATGTAATTTTAATTTTCAAAATCCTAATTGTAACACTGTTGGTAACTTGTTTGGAAAAATCTAAGTAAATTGTGGGAAATTAAAAATATTATTATAAATCAATAAGATTATTTATAATAATAGTGTATGGAAAAAGCAAGTTTTCCACAACAGATATAATTAATATATTTATTTTTGTGATCTGTATAATACTTGACTTTGATCACAAATTTTGATCCAAAAGTAAGCAATAAATTTACTTTGAAAGTAAGTCGTAATTTTTTCAAAATTGAAATAAGTTATCCTTTAGAATTTATAAAATGTAATTTGTGGGAAACTCTGTGGGAAATATTTTTTTCAGTGGGAAAATCTGCCTATATAGACACTTTTTTACTTGTGGGAAACTTAACGAAAAATAGTTAATTCTATTAAAAATAATTTAAAATCAATTAGTTATATTTAATATAAGTAGTTTTTGTCTTTTTAAGCCTATTGGGTTTAGAAATTAAATAAGTCAAGAGTTTTAAAAACTTTCTTTTTATTGTGGGAAAACTGTTTGGAAAGTTATTGTTTATTTGTGTAAATATGATAAATAAAGGATTTATTAGGGTATTAGATATAACTTTCAACAATAATTACAAATTTGTAATTAAATTATAGTGAGATTAAAAAAAATTTAACTAAAAATGTTAAAGATAATTGAACTGTGCAATCAATAAAAGCCAAAGCTTTAACTACATAATTAGAGTATATAATTTAGTAAGGATTGTCTTAAGTTTAAATATTTTTGTAGGCTTAAAAGCTTTTTTAGTTTTAAGTTTATACGAATTTATAAAAACAAAAATTATTAAATAACAAAGAGCAAAGATAAAAAATTTAATTATTATTAAATAAATTATTTAAACATGCAGTAAGCATACTATCTTTGCAATACTTAAATTCAGGCATAATTTTTGTAATTTGATCATGGGCATTATAGTAAATCTTAAAAGCAGCTTTAGCTTGATTTTGTTTAAAATGTACTCTAATAAACCATTCAAAACTTTCAATATTTTCAATACTAATATTCAAAGCTTTGAATTTATCATGCATAAAACTTAGATATTTACTGCAGCAGTTATTAAGTTTGCTAAGATCAATATTGTTATTAACATTTTGGCTAAAGCTTGTACCTATAAGATTGTTAATATCAATAACAATATGATTAATTTCTTGAGTAGATAGATCAGAGCAATTGACTTTAGTAAGGATATTTTTGCCATTGTAAAAAAGATCTAATCTACAATTATGAGTTGAATTTAGATTTCTTAAATGAAATCTCTCAAGATAATTTAAATGCTCTATATTTATAATCATATAATTATACTGAGCAATTATAGCTTTTATTTTAGTATTAAGGTCACTTGTATTTGTATTGTTGTCAGCAGCAGTTATTAAAGAGCTTATGTCTTTAGTATTTGCTAAGGAGTTATTTGTTTTAGATGTATCATATATCTCATCGAGATAGCTAGAGTTATCTATATTATTAAAAGTAAAAGGCATAATATTTTGCTGTTTATAGCTCCAAGGAGTAATATTATTAAAGTTGCATAAAGCTAATGCTGTTTTACCTCTTGTGATTGCAGTGTAGAGCCATCTTAAATAAGTTTCGTTTATTTTTCTTATACTTTTTAGTTTAATTAATACATATTTCCATTCACTTCCTTGTGCTTTATGACAAGTAATAGCATGTCCATATCTAGCATGTATTGCATTATAATAGGGATCACTTAAGAAACAATCTCTTATTGCTTCTTTATCATGTTTAATTTTACTAATATTGTTTCTTTTTAAAAAATCTACATATTGGGCTATATACTCTATTCTTGAGAGATCTCTTTGTGTACACACTAATTTATTTAATAATAACTTACAATAAACTAGTTCATCATTACTCTTACGTAAACAGACATCAATATATTGCAAATATACTGCATACTTATTATTCCCTATAGGACAATAAACTTGATTATTAATATTATTTTCAATGAGCTTTTTATTGTAATTAGTTATAACTTCTATTGTTTCTATATTAGCTATAATTTTTTCAACATATACAATTTCACCATTAGTTAAATTATAGATAAAAGAATTTCTGTCTATTATGAGTTTATCCCCTATATTAAGAGGTTTAGTAGCTTCTTTGTTATAAATAATTTTTCTAATTTGATGATTAAATTTAATACATTCATTATTTGATTGTGCAACTAAAATAATTGAGTTTTTATCTTGATAAAAAGCATTAAGATAGCCATTAATTAAAGATATTTCATCTAATTGTTTAAAACTTTTATCAAAATTAAAATTAAGCTGACTGTAATTATGCTCAATTATATTTTTACGTAGCACCATAGAATTTTTTAAAATCATACTGTCTTGTGATTGTCGTACAACAGTACTTAAGCAAGCTTCCCTTACTTTAAGCAGATATCTTTCTTCTATGTACTTTTTACTCATAGCAGGAGAAAAAGTCATATTAATAGGGGGCAATTGTGCTCTATCTCCAATAAAAACAACTTTTATGGTTTTTCTTAAACGATCAAAATCAAAAAATTTGATCATATCGTCTAATAAGTAGCCAGAACCAAAGCTAATAAACTCATTATCTTGATAGTAATTGCCTATTAGTGAAGCTTCGTCAACAAACCAAATTTGATTTGAATCAAGCTCATTAGCTTTAAGATTAAAAAATAATTTATATAAGTTATCTTCTTGTTTATCAACTAATAAAGTAAGATCATTAAATGAGTTGTAACCATAAATAGCTGCAAAAATAGTTAGACAATCAATACCTATATTGTTGAGATTATTATGGAGCTTAAAAGAATTAGCACATTGTTCTAGTTTAGTTCTTAAATTATTAGAAGCCTTACCAGTAGGTGCAACTATTTTTACTGCAAATTGTGAAAAGATCTTAAGATAGCAGGCAATATTAGCAGTTAAAAATGTCTTACCAGTACCAGCATAGCCAGACAGTATAAAAATATGCTCATCATCATTATTAAAAAAATTATTGAGCTCTTTAATAACATTAATTTGATCATCAGAAAACTCAAATAGTTGTGTTAGTGGCATTAAATCACAAGTAGTATCAATCATCATTACACCTTTATTTAAGTTGGGTTATAACTAGTAATTTTGATAAATTTATAACTATCTTTATTCTTTTTACGATCATAACCTAATATACATATACCACTGATATAATCGTTTACTTTTACTGTTTGATTACAAAACTCTTTAATTAAAGCATAAGAGCAATAGTAGCTATTATTGTCTAAGTAACAGATAATATCGTTATTATTAAGTATGTATGTGATTTTAGCCCCATGAATTTCTTTTAAGATATTTTCTTTTAAATCTTTATCTGTAGGTTTTGCTTCAATTGTTTCATAATGGTCATTTAAGTATATAGCAGTAATTTGAAGATGTTGTCCAAGTTTAGGCAGCTCACTATTATTATGAATATAAAAGCCTTCTTTTTTACCTCCTGCTGACCAAAAAACCTTATTTTTATCATTTAAAACATATGTGACTGCAGCAATATCTTTGATTAACGCACTATTATTTTGGGTATTAGCAAGATTAACATGCTTGATAGATAAGTTATTATTATGTAAAGTACCTTTAATATCTACAATAGATCCTGCCTTAAATTGGCTGAGTATATTTACATTATATGTTTTAACAGCATAATAAGTATTATGCTCATCTGCAAGGTATAAAATACGTATAGCTTTATCATAGGCATTGTTATAACTATATCCTAAGATTACTTGTGTAAAACTAGTTAAATTTTCTTCAAAAAAATTATTTGCACCTTGTGCAAGCTGTGTCCGACATTGAGCAGTAAATTTTTTTATTTTATCTCCCCTATAAAAACTAATGAGTTTTTTAAAATTATTATCTG
>CALXNP010000039.1 GCA_944389785.1 uncultured Anaerobiospirillum sp. | reverse complement strand
GACAAGTTTAAAAACAAATGATTATGTATTATTATAATGTGATTTTTTATTAAAAAATTTTACTGCTCAATGTCGGTAATATTATAAAGGGTGTAGGACTTGATGTGTTTGTAGATGAGCCACATGTTCCAAAATCATTATTAGGTAGAGATAATGTAGTTCTAACGCCACATATTGGAAGTGCAACTGAAGAGACAAGAGCTCAAATGGCTGCTATTGTTATTGAAAATTTAAAAGCTTTTGAAGATGGTAAGCCATATATCACTAAAGTTGATCTATAGTTATTATTGTTAAGCACTTTAAAATAGGCAAAAACAATTTAGTTTTTGCCTTATTAGTTTTATCAATTAGTAGATTATTTTGTTTTATTATTGCAAGATTTTAGATAATTATCTAACTGCTCATCTTTTTTAGCCCAAAGATCTCTTATCCAAGCAGCAAATCTTTGTTTAAATTCTTTATCATTTAGATAATCACCAATTAAGCTATCATCTACATCAATTACTTCAACTCTAGCATATACATCTTTTAATCGTCCTTTAAGCATATCTATAAAAGGAGAGTGTTTATTGCTTTTATAACATAATGTAGTGTTTAAAATACATTCAATATCATGACCTACTTCACTTAAGGCTACTCCTAAAGATGGAGTTTTAGGCAGCATTAAATGTTTATAAGGGCTTTTATTTCGTAACGCTTTTTGTTTTGTATAACGAGTACCTTCAACAAAATTAATTAATGCAGATGGTTCTGTTGTTAAGCTCTTACATGCTTTTTTTGTTGTTTGTATATCTTTGTATTTAAGTTTTGGGTTTTTGATCATTTGAGCTTTACTATAGCGCTTTAGAAAAGGCATACCAAGTCCTAAGCAAGCAAGACCTACTATAGGAATAAAAACTAAAGATTGTTTAAGAAAAAATTTTGTAATAGGTATTTTGCCTCTATATACATGTAAAAGTATGATGATATCAGCCCAACTTAGGTGATTACTAATGATAATGCATGATTTTTTAATTTTAATGAGATCATTGCCTTGGACATCAAATTTTATTTTATTTGTAAGAAATAGAGCAAAGGCATTAATTTCCACAAATACACGATAGAAAAAATAGTTTAGTTTTGAAGTTATAATTTTGACAAAATTAAAAGGCAGTAATAGTTTAAAGACAGCAATTACTGCTATAGGAATAGCTGTAATCATGACATTACATAGGATAATGATGCTATTTATTAAAAATAAAATGGGCCATGGTAAAAAGTTAAGCATATTAAAACCTGTTTAGTTAAGATAATTTTGTCAATTCTACAAAAGTTTATTACTTTTGTGAATTATAAAAATGTTGATTAAAGATACAAAACTGCTATTTAAGGTTAGGGTACTTTAGAAAGACTAAATAAAAATTCACTTAAAATAAGCAAAATAGCCATCTTTGTTAGATATTCTTGCGTGTGTAATATATTTGTTGTAAGTTATATTCTAGATGTTTTAATTATGATTTACTGTAAATATAAGTTATTCGTAAAACTATGCAAGTATTTTCATAAAAATAACAAGTTATTTTAAATCAAATAATTAATTAAGGTAAGGATAAAATGGGAAAGCTTAGAAGTTCTGTAACATATGAAGGAAGAATTATGGCTGGTGCACGTGCTTTATGGCGTGCTACAGGTGTTAAAGATGAGGATTTTGGTAAGCCTATTATAGCTATAGCTAATTCTTTTACTCAATTTGTACCTGGACATGTACATTTACATGATATTGGACAAATGGTAGCAAGAGAAATTGAAAAAGCAGGTGGTATTGCTAAGGAATTTAATACCATAGCAGTAGATGATGGTATTGCTATGGGTCACTCTGGTATGTTGTATTCACTGCCATCACGTGAGCTTATTGCAGATAGTGTTGAGTATATGGTAAATGCTCATAAGGCTGATGCTTTAATTTGTATTTCAAATTGTGATAAAGTCACACCTGGCATGCTCATGGCTACTATGCGTCTTAATATACCAACTATCTTTGTATCAGGTGGTCCTATGGAGGCTGGTAAAATTGAAGGCAAGAAGGAAAAGCTTGATTTAATTGACGCTATGGTCACAGCTGCTAAACCTGATGTTACTGATGAGCAAGTTAATGAGATTGAAAATTTAAGTTGTCCTACATGTGGTTCTTGTTCTGGTATGTTTACAGCTAATTCTATGAATTGCTTAACAGAGTCATTAGGTTTAGCTTTACCTGGTAATGGTACTTTACTTGCAACCCATGCAGATAGAAAAGAGTTATTTTTAAAAGCAGCAAGACAAATTGTTAAATTAGCTAAAGAGTATTATTTTGAAGATAATAATAAAGTTTTACCACGTTCTATTGCTACAAAAGATGCTTTTTTAAATGCAATGTCTTTAGATATCGCTATGGGTGGCTCTACTAATACTGTATTGCATTTATTAGCTGTGGCACAAGAAGCTAATGTTGATTTTACTATGGCAGATATTGATAGATTATCAAGACAAGTGCCACATTTATGTAAAGTAGCTCCATCTACTGCTCTATATCATATTGAAGATGTTCATAGAGCAGGTGGTGTTATGTCTATTTTAGCTCAATTAAAAAAGGCTGATTTACTACATACTCAAGCTTTGACTGTACTAGGCTGTGAGATAGGGGATTTAATTGATACTTATGATATTAGTAAGAGTCAAGATCCTATGGTTAAGAATTTATATTTAGCAGCTCCTGGTAATGTACGTACTGTTGAGGCTTTTTCACAAGATAAAAGATACAGTGAGCTTGATTTAGATAGAGCAAATGGTTGTATTAGAGATAAAGAGCATGCTTACTCTCAAGATGGCGGTTTAGCTGTGCTATATGGTAATTTAGCTCAAAATGGCTGTATTGTAAAAACAGCTGGTGTTGACAGTTCAATTTTAAAATTTGTAGGACCTGTAGTAGTTTTTGAAAGTCAAGAAGATGCAGTTGAGGGTATTTTAGGTGGTAAAGTTAAAGCAGGTGATGTAGTTATTATACGTTACGAAGGACCTAAAGGAGGTCCAGGCATGCAAGAGATGCTTTATCCAACCTCATATTTAAAATCAGTAGGTTTAGGTAAATTATGTGCCTTAGTAACTGATGGACGTTTTTCTGGAGGATCATCTGGTTTATCCATAGGACATGTATCTCCAGAGGCAGCAAATGGTGGTAATATTGCTCTCTTACAAACAGGTGATATGGTTGCTATTGATATTCCAAATCGCAGCATCAGTATGAATGTTAGTGATGAGGAGTTGAATCAAAGACGTAAAGCTATGGAAGCTAAAGGCAGTAAAGCTTTTACTCCTACTACAAGAACAAGAGAAGTTTCTTTTGCTTTGAAAGCTTATGCCCATCTAGCATCTTCTGCTGACAAAGGTGGTGTAAGAAATAGATCAAAACTTGAGGATTAGTTTATGCCAACTACTAATTTAACAGGTCAAGAGTATTTACATAAGATTTTATTATCTAGAATTTATGATATTGTTAAAGTTACACCTTTAGTTAGGTTAGATAAATTAAGTGATAGATACAATAAGAATGTTTTACTTAAAAGAGAGGATTATCAAAGAATACATTCTTTTAAGCTGCGTGGTGCTTATTGTAAGATGCAATCTTTATCTAAGGAACAATTAGCTGTAGGTGTGATAGCTGCTTCTGCTGGTAATCATGCTCAGGGTGTAGCACTATCTGCTCAAAAATTAGGTTGTAAAGCTATTATTGTAATGCCAGTTACAACTCCTGATTTAAAGGTCGATGCCGTACGTCGTTTAGGTGCTAATGTAGTTTTACATGGAGAGAGCTTTGATGAGTCTTATGCTTATGCTATTAGTAAAGCTCAAGAAGATGGTTTAACTTTAATTCCACCTTATGATGATCCAGATGTAATAGCAGGCCAAGGTACTATAGCTCATGAGCTTATAGGTCAATGTAATAAGATTCATGCTATCTTTGTACCTATAGGTGGCGGTGGTTTAGCTGCTGGTATTAGTGTATATATTAAAAACTTAATTCCAAATATTAAAGTTATAGGTGTAGAAGCAATAGGTTCTGCTAGTATGAAAGCTGCCATTGCTCGTGGTAAACCTTATAATATAGGACAAGTTTCACACTTTGCAGATGGTGTTGCTGTAAGTAAGGCAGGAGACGAAACCTTTAGATTATGCCGTCAATACTTAGATGAAATCATTACTTGTAACAATGATGAAATTTGTGCAGCAATGAAAGACATCTTTGATGATACTAGAGCTATTGCAGAGCCTAGTGGTGCTTTAGCTTTAGCAGGTTTGAAGCAATATGCTAAGCAATCAGATAATAATATTGATGGTAGTTTAATTGCTATTATGTCAGGTGCTAATGTGAAATTTAGAACCTTGCGTATGGTGGCAGAACGCTGTGATGTTGGTGAGATGACCGAAGGTATTTTATCTGTAGAAATACCTGAAACTAAAGGTGCTTTCTTAAAGTTCTGTAAAGATATTGGTCAAAGACATGTAACTGAATTTAGTTATCGTCTATCTAACGAACAAAGAGCACGTATTTTTACTTCTATTGAGCTTACTAATGGAGATGTTGAGCTTAAAGAGATTATTAACTCACTTAAAGCCCAAGGTTATTTAGTTACAGATCTAACTCATGATAGTGTAGCTAAAGATCATGTTAGATATATGGTGGGTGGACATCCTCATGAACGTATTGATGAGCGTTTATTCTTATTTGAATTCCCATCAGTAAAAGGCTCTTTAGTTCACTTCTTAGAAACTTTAGCAGATATGTATTCTATTACTTTATTTAATTTTAGAATTACAGACTTAGAGTTCTGCTCTGTATTGTGTGGTTTTGATGTATCAAAAGATCAGTCTGCTGGCTTGATGGAGTTTATTCAAAAATTAAATTATCCATTCCAAGATGTAACTTCAAATACTGCATATCAGCAATTTTTAAGATGAAAAAACTTTTAGCTTTATTATTTTGTCCTTGTACAGCTTTAGCTGTACAAGGCTATAGTTTAAGTCAAACTACTAATGGTATAAGCTACATAAGTGATGATGGCTCATCCTATGTTGCCTGTGAGCTTATAGATAATATGGATCGTCTAAGTACCACAAAAGACTATGCTCAATATATGATGGATAGTTATCAAGGGTGGCAATTACAGCCAATTATTTCTTTAAATGGCTTTAGTTTTAAATATGTAGACAATGCTCCATGTGCAGCTTTATTAAAGCCATATGATGGAGCTCGGTATATTATTTATAAAGTTTGTGGTAATGTTTCAAAAAGAGATCTCAATAGCTTAATTAAACAAAGTGATATTGATTTAAAAAAACAGTAGCAAAAGCTACTGCTTTTTTTACATTTTTGAAGCAAGCATAAAATACTCATTAGCTTTAGCATATTGTTGCTGCATAGATAATGTTTTAGCTAACATTAAGTAAAGCTCTTTGGTTTTTAATAATTCAAGAGCTTTTTCAAAGTGCTCTCTTGCACTTACATATTTGCCTTCTTGTAACTCAAGATTACCTAATGCTTTAAGTAAAGGTACATTTACCTGTGAGGCAATAAGGTTTTCGTTAGCCTTTTCTTCTAGTATTTCTAAAATACCAGGTACAGCCATATCCCATTTAGCTATACAATCATAAATTTCATTGCTTGGATTTTCTTTTAAAAGCTTGAGTGTTAATTTCTTAGCATAGCTTAAATCACCAATTGCTACTAATTTTTCTATAAAAGGACAGATAATGCTAGTATCAATTTTATCTGCTGCAGAAAATTTTTTATAGATAGCACGTAAATCAAAAGTAGTTTTGGCATTGCTAAGTCTATAGTTTATATAATCTAAGTAAATCTGACGCTGTTGTTGTGGACTTATAACTTTTTGTGCCACAAAGTGAGCAGAATCATGATAAAGGGCTTCAATATCACCTTTTTTAACTAAGCATTGATATTGTAACTGTTTAATAAATTTACTTTGATAACTGCCTTGAATTTCATCTAGATAAGATTTTGCTGCAACAACATTATCAAGTTTTAAATTTAATTGACTTTTAACAACTAAAGCTGCAATCTTTGCATCTTTGTGATTTTTAATTACGAAGTCTAAATAATCTTTAGCTTTATTAGTGTCACCTATATTAAAAGCACTATTAGCCATGATAAAGATGATGCTAATAGGCAGACTTTGTTTTGGTCCAGCTTTTTCAATTAAACTTACAGCACGTAGATAATTACCTTCTGTATAGGCAATAGCAGCTTCTTCTAATAAATTTTTAATTTTATTTTTATGACGCTGAGATAGAAAACCTAAAGTGAGTTTTGGTACTTTATATACACTAGCTATCAGTTTAATAATTAAAGCAATTATTGCAGCAAATATTACTATAGCAATAATAGCAAAAGTTAAAGATGTATTTAAAATGTAATGGTCAGTAGCTATGTGTACAAAGCCTTGAGAATCAGTTAAATAAGGACCTAAGAAGATCGCAAGGCAAAGTATAGCTACAAAAACTAGGATTTTAATCATTCTTAGCTCCTAGATTTAGATCTTTAATTTGTTTAGAAATAATAGTATTAATCTTTTCATAGCTCTTTAATTGACTTTGTATATTATAGCTAATATCAAGATCACGCAGTTCCAATAAATCTTTTTCCATGTTAGTAAAGACAGTATTATTTTTATCAAAATATAAATCTAGCAAAGATAAAACTAAATCTAAATTATCTTTATATGCCTCATTATTATGATTAGTTAAATTAGCTTTTATCATATTTAAGGTTAGCTTGATATTTTCTTTAATAATAGCACCTTCTTTTGGGGATAAAAACTCATCTATACTATTATCACTACGTTTTTTTATTTCTACAAAGCGTTTTGAAAAGGTAGCTAATGAATTAAGTGCATTTGTATACCAGCTTGCATTAGCCTTATCATCAGCAGTATTGTTTGTTTCATCAAATAATTCTTCAGGCTGAATGAAGGTTAAAAGCTCCACATTATGGTAGAGATCATTAATCTTAATTGTAATACCTGTTATATCAATAGGCTTTAGATTTTCAAGAGTGTTGATATCAGCACTTAGGGCTGCTCTAAGATCTACTATATTCTTGCTTTTGATATGTGCAATTAAGTTTTGTGCACTTTTTAGCTCAAAAATAGCTCCTTGAAGGTCACTGCTATTGATAGTATCGTGATAAGCAGAATTGATTAGATAATATGCTTTAGCAATAATCCAATCATTTGGATCACGGCTTTCATATTTATCAATTCTACTATTTAATTTAGCAACATCTAAATTATTTTGTTCAAGTAATTTATTATTTTGCTCATATTGTGCTACTAGATTTTGATTATCTTGTCTTAAAGCTAAATTTTCATTAGTAAGTGTATCTAATTTAGCTTGTAGTAATTTATTTTCTTCTATGCTTTTTTCAAGTAAGGTATTGGATTTATTTAATTCATAGGTAGCATTGGTATAATTAATTTTTTCTTGTTTTAGGGTATTTAATTCTTGATAGCCATAAACAGATATAGCACTAATAGCTATAGCTAAAATAGCAGTAGATAAGCCTAAAACCCAATTACTTTTAGTAGCATAAGTTATAGGAGCTATTGCTGCTCCCTGAGGATGTACATCATAGCTTTTGCTTTGTGTGTCTTTATTGCTCTGTAAAGTATCTGTTTTTGTCTTTACATTTGCATCTTTATTTGTTTCATTTTGATCCATAGTTTTTTCACTTTTATTTATATTATTAACAACGTTACCTGCAGCTGCAGTGCTACTTATATCTTCTGTAGACTTAGGATTTTTATCTTGAGATTCTTCCCTAAGCTTTTGTTCGATTTTTAAGTAGGTATCAGCATCCTTCATAATGCTTTCTTGTTGTACATTTAACTCTTGTACAATTTTATCATCTGCTACAGATATTTCTTTAATATCTTTATTTTTATCCATTTTACACCTAGCTACTATACTCTTTTAGTGTGGTTTTGAATTTTACCACGCTAAATTATAAAAAAAATATATAGAGCTCTAAAACTTATAAATTGTTTGTGTTTATACCCTCAAAAGTGCAAAAGAGCTAAAAAATAGCTTAAATTGCAAATTTGTTAATTTACATATCTAAAGTATATTTTATGCTAAAATTAATACATAGGTATTTAATTTATAAGTCAAACTGTTAAGCTAAATGTGATTATTAAATATGAAATATACTATTGATTTAGCTACTATTAATGATAGATTTAATAATCTTCAAGCTTTAGAGTGTGAAAAGTTAAATAAGGCTTATGAAATTATGTCCTTATCTGCACGCAAAGTTATATCTCTATTACCTATAATTTTACATTTTAATCATCCTGTAGTTCCTGGTTTTAGAAATGGCAGCATTCCATATGGTATTGATGGTTTTACTCCTAGTATTGTACAAAAAGAGTATTTAGATAAACTATTTGATGGAACACATTATGATATTAAAGTTGCAGATCCTAAAATTTTAGCTCTATATGCTATGGGATCTACTTCATCTTTAGGTCAAGGATATAATTCTGATTTTGATATTTGGGTATGTGTAAAAAAAGATTTAGATCAAGAAGCGTTAGCATTATTATCAGAAAAGTGTAATTTTATTAGTGTTTATGCTAAAGCTAAGGGTGTTGACTTAAATTTATTTATTACACCTGAAGATAAGTTTTCAAAAAATAATCATGATAATTTAGACTCAGATAATTGTGGTTCGGCACAAAATCTTTTTTTATTAGATGAGTTTTATCGCTCTGCTATACGTTTAAGCGGCCGTTATTTATTGTGGTATATTATTTCTACACAAGAAGAACTAGATGATTATGAGGCTTATAAAAAGCAAATTTTAAGTATCGAAGGTATTGATAAAAATCAATGGTTTGATTTTGGTAAAGTAGTAAATAGCTCTCCTAATGAATATTTCGGTTCTGGATTATGGCTTTTGTACAAGGGTATTGCTTCACCTTTTAAAGCTGCCATTAAGATTTTGTTAATGGAGGTATATGCAAATGAATATCCAAATACCAGTTTACTTTCAAGTGAGCTTAAAGATAGAGTTTTAAACAATGAAAAAGGCAGTTTGCTTTTAGATCCTTATTTTGCCCTATTTAAAAAGGTTAGTGATTATTTAAATAAAATTAATGATACAAAGAGGCTAGAGTTAGTACAATTATGCTTTTATTTTAAAATCTATCATGGTTTAAAAGGTATTAACAATGCTAATGTTTTAAATTATAGATTATCTTTTTTAAAGCGCTTAGCTAAAAATTTTAATTGGAATAAGGAGCGTTTAAACTCAGTTGAAGACAGAGATAGATGGAAAATTGCTTATGTACGTAAATTAAATAAACAATTACTCTATTCTTTGATTACAAGCTATAGAGCTTTATTAAGCTTTAGTATTAAGCATGGTATTGAGTATGCCATTACTTCTGATGATGCTGGTATTTTATCTAGACGTTTATATGCAGCTTATGATAGATATCCTTCTAAAATTTTAGTTTTTAATAGTGAGCTTAGTTTATCTTTAAAAGAGCGCTATTTGACTTTTATTTATCCTCATCATGATACTATTTGCCGTAAGCAATGGTATTTATATGCTTGTGCCAGCAATGATATTAATATGTTAGCAATGCCACTTGCATACTCCTCTAGCAATATTTGTGAGGTTATTGCATGGGCCTGTTTTAATAAATTAATTACTAATAGAACAGAGAATTTTGTAATTTGTGGCACTAATAAAAGTGTAACTAATGATAAGATTAAAAGCCTATCATCGGATATTATGCGTCTAGTCTATCCAAGTTTTTTACAGCCTGGTAATCTTGATATGCAAAGACCTCGCGAGCTGTTAACTGCTTTAATAGTATTAAACTTTGAGGTTGATGCTACAGAGTTAAATACTATAAGTGAGGTTGATGTTGAATTTGGCAACACTTTAAGCAGCGGTAAACAAAAATTATGTCTAATTGGTTCTATAGATATGATTTTAGTTAATTCTTGGGGGGAGCTTTTGTCCCTTAATATGCCAGATGGTGAAGATGGTGTGGTAGAGCTGCTTGCTACATTAGTTCGCTTTGCCATTGATGCAAAGGCTGCTAGTGAAATGCTAAAAAGCATTAAGGTTATGTCTTATGCCAAATCTTTTAAAGAGTTATTGCGCTTTGATCTTGAATCTTTAATAAAAAAAATTTTTCAAGCTCAACAAAATAATCAAGATGTGATTTTTGAAATTGGACATAATACCTATGTTGCTACTAATAGTTTAGAACGTGGTATTTTAATTACAAAAAGAAATGCTTTTGGTCAGGATGAGTACGATATTTCAATTTTATCTCGTTATGGAATGCGTCCTGAGTTTGCTCTGCAAGTTCCTGCTTTAGTTGATAGATATGCTACTGTTGGTGTTATACAGTATTTTTTTGTTCCAATAGCTGCAGGTTGGGATATATATGTGCTTAATGAAAGAAATGAGGTTAGCATCACTCAAGGCTATACAGGATCACGTGCTAATTTAGTTAATAGTATCAATCGTTATTATACTGAGCTGTCAGATGGCGTTAATGAATTGCAAATTCATTTCAATTTGCCTCAATATTTTGTTTTAAGTAAAGATCTTAAAAGTATACATCCATTTACTATTAGAGCTAATTAAAGGTTAATAGTTTGCTTTGATTTGATGCAATGGCTTGTATTAGAAAAAAATAGCCATTATTATTAAACTGTAACATATTTATAAATATAAGCTTCATTGAGCTTATGTACTTTTATGTATTAAAAATAGGTTAAGTATAATGTTTAAATTTACCATATTGATGATTATGTGCATTATGCTTCAAGCTTGTGGCATTAAAGGTGATTTATATATGCCTCAAGAAGGTTCACAATACACTATTTACGAGCAGCTTAAATAAGGTTAAATATGGATTATTTTAATTATAAAGATAATGAACTATATGCAGAGGATGTTAAGGTAAGTTCTTTAGTTAAAGAATATGGTACTCCTCTTTATGTATATTCAAAGGCTACTTTACAAAGACATATGCGCTCTTTTGAAGAGGCTTGTTCTAGTCATAAGCACTTAATTTGTTACGCTGTTAAGGCTAATAGCTCTTTATCTATATTGTCTTTAATGGCAAAGATGGGAGCAGGTTTTGATATAGTTTCAAAAGGAGAGCTTTTGCGTGTACTAGAGGCAGGTGGTGACCCTAAAAAAGTAGTATTTTCAGGTGTAGGTAAAACTGATGATGAAATAGCTTTTGCTTTGAAGACAGGTATTAACTGTTTAAATGTAGAATCAGAAGCAGAAGCTTATAATATTGAGAATATTGCTCGTGATTTAGGTATAAAAGCTAAGATCGCTATACGTGTTAATCCTAATGTAGATGCTAAAACACATCCATCAATTTCAACAGGTCTTAAAAATAATAAGTTTGGCATTTCTTATGATAAAGCTTTTGATGTTTATAAAAAGCTAAGTCAATCACCATATATTCAAATTAGTGGTATAGACTGTCACATTGGTTCACAAATGACTTCAGGCCAGCCTATTGTTGATGCAGTTGCTAGATTGCTTGAGCTTTATCATAAACTTAAAGATAATGGTATTAATATTGATCATATAGATATTGGCGGTGGACTTGGTGTTACTTATGGTGATGAAACTCCACCATCACCATCTGAGTTTATGTCTGCTGTAATTGCTTTATTAAAAGATATTGATGTAGCTATTTATATTGAGCCAGGTCGTGCAATGGTAGCTAATGCTGGTATCTTATTAACACAAGTTTTATATACCAAGCAAAATGGAGATAAGAATTTTTGTATTGTTGATGCAGGCATGAATGATCTTATTCGTCCAGCTTTATATAATTCTTGGATGAATATCATTGAAGCTAACAAAAAAACAGGTCCAAAGCTTTGTTACGATGTAGTAGGTCCTGTATGTGAAAGTGATGATTTTTTAGGCAAGGATAGACATCTTTGTGTTGAGCGTGGGGATATTTTAGCAGTACGAGGAGCTGGTGCTTATGGTAGTGCTATGAGCTCAACTTACAATAGCAGAGCTTTATGTGCTGAGGTTATGGTTAGTGGTGATAAGTCTTGTGTGATTAGAAAAAGACAAGATTTAAAAGAAATCTTTGCAAATGAAGTGATAGTGGATCTTTAAATGAACTTAAAATTTACTAAAATGCATGGCATTGGCAATGATTTTATGGTTGTCGATGGCGTTAGACAAAAGGTCTTTTTTTCTCCAGAATTAATTAAGCGTTTGGCAGATAGACATTTTGGGGTAGGTTTTGATCAATTATTATTAGTAGAACCTCCTTATGATCCCGATTTAGACTTTCACTATCGTATTTTTAATGCTGATGGCAGTGAAGTACAGATGTGTGGTAACGGTGCTCGCTGTTTTGCAAGTTTTGTACTAAGTCACAATTTAATAGCTAAAAGACAAATTAAGGTTTCTACTATATCTGGTGTATTGACTTTAACTGTGAATGATGATGATAGTGTTACTGTCAATATGGGTAAGCCTATATTTGAGCCTGAAAAAATTCCTTTTATAGCAGATACTGTAAACAATAGCTATGAATTAGCTTTGCCAGATGGGCGTATTTTGCAAGTAGGTTCTGTGTCTATGGGAAATCCTCATGTGGTTGTTAAGGTAGATGAGTTAAGTGATGAATTGGTATCAACACTTGGACCTATTTTAGAGTGCCATGAGCGTTTTCCTCAAAAAGTTAATGTAGGTTTCATGCAGGTTATAAGTAATAATGAAATTAATTTGCGTGTCTATGAGCGAGGCTGTGGTGAAACTTTAGCTTGTGGCTCAGGAGCTTGTGCAGCCTGTGTTGTAGGTATAAATCAAGGTTTACTC
Organism: uncultured Anaerobiospirillum sp.; assembly: GCA_944389785.1. Lineage (GTDB taxonomy): Bacteria > Pseudomonadota > Gammaproteobacteria > Enterobacterales > Succinivibrionaceae > CALXNP01. The sequence continues at coordinate 8,539 of CALXNP010000039.1, read as the reverse complement.
AATAATAAAGTTAAAGTTAATCTAAAAGGCGGCAGCTTATTAGTTGAGTATAAAGGTGGCAGCTCTAATGTTATGATGACAGGACCTGCTGTATGTGTTTATGAAGGTAGTATCGAAGTTTAAAAGATGAATACTAATATAGACCTAAGATATGACATTGATGCTTTTTATATTTTTTTACAAGATGAAAAAAAATATAGTCCACGTACAGTCAATACTTATAAGCAAGTTATGGAAAAGGTCTATAAAGTTTTAACTAAAAACTTTGATTTAACTAGTTTTGAACACATAGAATTAAAACATATGCGGCTTTTAAGTCGTGAATTTAACTTTGGGCAAGAGGCTCAAGAGCTTAAAAGCTCAACCATTGCTCAAAGTGTTTATGTACTAAGTTCTTTTTTTAATTTTTTAATTTTAAAAAATAAATTAAAATCTAATCCTATTGATTTAATTAAAGCTCCTAAAGTAGATAAAACTTTGCCTCGTGTACTGACAGCAAATGAGCTTAATGCCTTACTAGATGGTTTTAAACCTGAAAATATTTTGCAGTTACGCGATTTGTGTATGATGGAGATTTTATATTCATCTGGTTTGCGTGTTAGTGAATTAGTAGCACTTAATTTACAAGATGTGCACTTTGATGTTAAAGAGTTACGTATTTTAGGTAAAGGTAATAAGGAGCGAGTTGTACCTATAGGTTCACAAGCTATTTTACGTCTGCAAGATTATTTATCTCAAAGAGCTATGTTAAATCCAAGTGATAATGCTTTATTTATCAGCAAGTTTGGAACAAGAATTTCAACTAGAGCAGTAGAGCAAAACTTAGATAAAATAGCTTTTAAAGTTGGATTAAATGGTAAGATCTCACCTCATAAATTAAGACATTCTTTTGCGACAGCTTTACTTGCAAATGGTGCTGATTTAAGAGTTGTACAAGAGTTATTAGGGCATAGCTCACTTGCTGCTACTCAAATTTATACACACGTCAATATAGAACAATTAAAAAATACGTATAATAAAGCTCATCCTAGAGCAAAATTAAAGTGATAGTGTGGTTAGTATATGCGATGTTTTAAGCACATAGAGCCTTTTGAGGTAATTTCTTTTGATTTAGATGATACCTTATATGACAATACTGTGGTTATTGCTAAGGCAGAGCATGAATTTGCCTCTTTTTTATGTCAAAACTTTAATTTAGATAGTAAGGCTAATGATCCTAGTTTTTGGTCTGCTATTAAGGATAAATTAATCATACAAGATGCATACCTTGAAGATGATGTCAGTTTATTGCGTGCTCATGTTTTATATCAGGGCTTAACAAGTCTAAAAGGCAGCAGTTATGTAAGTTTTGAAAATTGTAAAGAACTTGTAACTCATTTTATTAATATACGTTCTAATGTAACTGTAAGTAAAGAAGTTATAGAGCTATTAGCGAAGCTTGGGCAACATTATATACTTGTAGCTATTTCTAACGGCAATGTTGATATTAAAAAAATAGGGCTTGCAGATATCTTTGCCTATGATTTAAGACCAAGCTATAAAATACATAGAAAAAAGCCATACAGTGATTTGTTTGAGCAAGCAAAAAGCATATATAATATTAGTTCAAAACAAATTTTACATGTAGGAGATGATCCTATAACTGATGTACAAGGCAGCGTGTTAGCTAATTGCCAATGTGCTTTTTTAGATAAAGGTTATGCTAAAAAACTAAAAGGACAAGAGTCTTTAATGCAAGTACCACATTTGATCTTAGACAGTATTTTTGAATTAAGATATTTTATACATGGATAATATTAGATATAGCAAATTAAATGCGCAACAATTAGCTTGTGTTGTAAATGATGATAAACATATTTTAGTTGTAGCAGGAGCAGGTTCAGGTAAAACTACAGTTTTAGTTAATAAAATTCTTTTTTATATTTATGATAAACAAATAGCACTTGATTCTATCATGGCTATTACCTTTACTAATAAGGCAGCTTTTGAGATTAAAGAACGCTGTAATAGTTGTGTTAAGGGTTTAAATTTTTCTAAAACATATTTAGGTACCTTTCATTCTGTATGTTTAAGAATTTTACGCAGATACTATAGTTTATTGCAGATAGATCCTAATTTTATAGTTATAGATGCTAATGATCAAAAGCGCATTATGTCTAATCTTATTAAAGAAGCTTTGGCTCAAGATGAAAATTTTTTATATGAAAGAAAGGAAGCCGATTTAATAATAGGATATATCAATCTTGTTAAAGAGCATAAATTAAGTCCAGAGCAATTAGCACAAGATTTTAATACCTATAGTTATAAATTTGATTTTTTATGTCAAGAATTTATTATGTTGTATCAACAATATGAGAACATGAAAAATCAAGCTAATCTTTATGATTTTACTGATTTAATTTTAAAAGTAGTATTATTTTTACAAAACAATAGTGTTTTTAAACAAAGTTTAAAAAACTATATTAAAGCAGTGTTAGTAGATGAGTTTCAAGACATTAATCTATTACAAGCTGAATTTATTAATGCTATTGTAGATGATAATAGTTACTTTTTTGCTGTAGGTGATGATGATCAAGCTATCTACGGCTTTAGAGGGGCTGATGTAAATTATATGCTAAGTTTAGAGCAATATTATCAGAATTTAGCATTATATAAGCTTGATATAAATTACCGCTCTTCACAAAATATTTTAGATGTAGCTAATGCTTTAATTATTAATAATAGTGTCAGACTTGTAGATAAGCATTTACACAATAAAGATAATAGCTATTTACAAAAGGTACAATTTGTAAAATGTACTAATGAATATGATGAGTGTTATGCTATATGCAGTATTATTGATAGAATTAAAGCTTTGCATGAAAGCTTATCAAGTGTAGCTATTTTATATAGAAATAATTATCTTTCAGCCAAAATTGAAGCAAGTTTGCGTGATTATAATATAGATTATGAAGTTGTAGGCGGACAAAACTTCTTTGATAGAGAAGAAATAAAGAATACAATAGCATATTTTCGTTTAGCTATAAATTATGATGATAATGTAGCTTTTGATCGCGTATGCAATGTGCCTAAACGTTCTATAGGTAAGGTCAGTTTATCTCAACTAAATTTACAAGCTAAAAATGCCAATTTATCATGTTATGCTTATTTACAGGAAATTAAAGCAAAGCTTGAAAAAAATGAGGTTGTAGAGAAAAATCAAAAAAATTTATATAGTAAATTTAAAAGTTTTATTGAGACTATAGATCGTTTACAAAAAGCAGCAGCAAACTGTGATAATTTAGTTGAATTTATGTCAACGGTACTAGATGAAACACAAATTTTAGAATATTACAAAGAGGTCGATGCTAAAGAAATAAAAAATAGTGTTTCAAGCAGAGAGGATAATATTTTAGAACTGAAGCGTTTTTTAGATAATAGTGATAGACATTACGATTATTTTGATGAGCAGCAAAAAAATCTTGAAGGCTCACGCATATTTTATTTCTTATCAAATAGCAGTCTTTTATCTAGCTCTGATACACTTTTGCCACAAGATAGTAATGATACAGATAAAGTTAAACTTATGACCATACATGCATCAAAAGGTCTTGAGTTTAAAACTGTGATTATAGTTGATGTCAATGAGGATATTTTACCTAGTCTAAGAGCTTTAGAGGATAGAAATAATAATTATAATGCCTTAGATGAAGAGCGTCGTTTAGCTTATGTAGCTATTACTAGAGCACAACTTAGACTGTATGCTATGTATTTACAAAACAGAAGAAATTATACTGGTGAGAGCTATAAATGTTATGCCAGTAGTTTTTTATATGAAATAACTGATAAATTTAAAGCTTCAGATTTAAATAAAGAGGACTATCCTTATAAAATAGTACAAAGTCAAACTTTAAGTGTTGAAGCAGATGATGAATTATAGTGCATTTGAGTATAAATTTAGGCAAGAATTTAAATTTTAAGTTATATTATTTAATAATTTAGCTAAATATTAAAATTTTTAAAATTTATAGTTAAATTATTAGTTATTTTTTTTAATTTATGCTAATATAGCCAGCGTTATATTAACTAATAGACCTAATTCTTTATCTAAAAACTAAAAGGAGTTTAGGTTAAGATATAAGTTCTTTGGTAGTCCATACCAAGAATTATATGTATCTATCTTGATTTTCTATATATTCAATGCTAGATTAAACATCATTAAATAAGTTAGGAAATAGTTCTTATAAGGAACTGTTTGATAACAGATGTGTGTTCTGCTGATACAGATAAGTTATTTATCGTATTGGAATTGATGGAATTAGTAAGGCAACTTATTAATACATCAAGAAAGATAGTCTTAATCATCAGTTTAGGTCTAAGTTGTTCATTATAACAATTCTTGATATTAAATTATTCAAGATATTGCAGTTAAGGCACTTTTACTTTAACTGATTTATTATCTTCTTATTACTTAGTTATTTTTTTGCAATCCCCTTGCAGATCTATTGTTAAAAAGAAATTATGAATCTTAACGAACTTAAGAATACTCCCGTTGCAACTCTAGTTGAAATGTGTGATCAAGCAGGTATTGAAAATACTGCTAGATTAAATAAAAAAGAAATTATCTTCCAACTTTTAAAATTCTGTGCAAGAGCAGGTGAAGATATTTTTGGTGAAGGTGTTATTGAGATTTTACCTGATGGTTTTGGCTTTTTAAGAAGTGCCGATAGCTCATATTTAGCTGGCCCTGATGATATTTATGTATCACCAAGCCAAGTGCGCAGGTTTAATCTAAGAACAGGTGATTTAATTGCTGGTAAGATTAGACCTCCAAAAGAAGGTGAGCGATATTTTGCTCTTTTAAAAGTAGACAGCATTAATTATGACAAACCAGAAAACGCCCGCAATAAAATCTTATTTGAAAATTTAACACCTCTATTTGCAGATACAAGATTAAGACTTGAACTAGGTAATGGCTCAAAAGAAGATATTACTGCAAGAGTTATCGATTTAACCGCTCCTATAGGTAAAGGACAACGTGGTCTAATTGTAGCCCCTCCTAAAGCTGGTAAGACAATGCTCTTACAAAATATGGCTCATTCAATTTCAGCTAATAATCCTGAGTGTACTTTGATTGTGTTACTAATTGATGAGCGTCCTGAAGAAGTTACAGAAATGCAGCGTATGGTTAAAGGCGAAGTAGTTGCTTCAACTTTTGATGAGCCTGCAACTCGTCACGTACAAGTGGCTGAAATGGTAATTGAAAAAGCAAAGCGTTTAGTAGAACATAAACATGATGTAGTAATTTTAATGGACTCTATTACTCGTTTAGCTCGTGCTTATAATACTGTAGTACCAGTTTCTGGTAAGGTATTAACAGGTGGTGTTGATGCTAATGCTTTACAAAGACCAAAACGCTTATTTGGTGCTGCAAGAAATGTTGAAGAGGGAGGCTCTTTAACTATTATTGCTACTGCTTTGATAGATACTGGCTCTAAAATGGATGAAGTTATCTATGAGGAGTTTAAAGGCACTGGTAATATGGAATTACATCTATCACGTAAGATTGCTGAAAAACGTGTTTATCCTGCTATTGATGTAACACGTTCTGGTACTAGACGTGAAGAATTATTAACAAGCCCAGATGAATTACAAAAGATGTGGATTTTACGCAAATTTGTACATCCTATGGGTGAGATAGAGGCTATGGAATTTTTAATTGATAAGCTATCTATGACCAAGACTAACGATCAATTTTTTGAAGCTATGAAGCGTCAATAGTTTGTTAGTATAAGATTCATAACTTAAATTAGAGTAAGAGGTTATAACCTCCTACTCTAATTAGATTAAATTATCTTTTTAGCTTTATTTCTATTATAGGCTCTATCGATACATTGAGTTAGAAACTCTGTCATATCATATCCACTTGCTTCTAAAAGTTTAGGGAACATAGAAATAGGGGTCATACCTGGGAACGTATTGATCTCATTAAGTAAAACTTCACCATCATCAGATAAGAAAAAGTCTATTCTTGAGAGATCTCTTAATTTCAAAGCCTTAAAAGCAAGATAAGCATGTTCTTTTATTTCATGTATAGTTTCATCGCTTAAATTAGCAGGTTCTGTAGTAGTAGTAGTTTTACTATTTTGTGCATATTTTTGCTCAAAAGTATAAAATTCATTACTAGGCATAATAATTTCACCAGGATCACTAATAATAAGTTCTCCATTGATTTCAAAAGCAGCTACTTCAAGTTCACGATGCACTATAGTTTTTTCCATTAAAACTTCATGACTGTAACTAAATGCTTCATAGATACTATCTTTAAGATCATTGCTGTCAGTAACATGATAACAGCCTATAGAAGAACCTTGGCAGGCAGCTTTAATATAAACATCTTTCCATATATTAAAGTACTCACAAGCTTTTTGAATACTATTGTCACTTTTATCATTAATAATTAAAAATGGAGTATTAGGAATGTCTATAGCATTTAAATAAAGTTTTGTGGTAATTTTATTAAAACAATTAATGCTAGCTTGCATATCACAGCCAATATAATTTATAGCATTAAGTTCTAAAAATCCTTGAAACTCACCACTTTCAGCAGGAATTCCATGTATACATGGTACTAAAGCCGCTATTTGATAGTGTTCATTATTGATGTTAAAGCCGCCTTTACCATCAAAATAACCTTTATTGTTGTTATCATCAACAAATTCATTATTAGTTAAACATACTTTAATTACATTAAAATCACTGTTAGCACAGAGCTTTTGATAAATAAAGTCAGCAGAGATTAAGGATATTTCATGCTCACTACCATCTCCGCCACATACTAGAAGAATATTTTTTTTCATATATAAAGCCTTTTTTTATGTTTTATACATGATTATAGCATGATCAATAGCAGCAAGCTCTTAGAGTATAAGATAATATAAAAAAAGATCAGCAAAGCTGATCTTTTTATAAATGTATCTCTTTTATAGCTAAGTTAAAATAATTAATAAATAGACTTAAGCTATATTTATTAGACTATTAAATGTGGTTATTAATAAAGTTAGCTAAATCTGCTTTTGTTAAAGCACCAATTTGTTTAGCTACAAGCTCACCATCTTTATATAATAATAAAGTAGGTATGTTCATAATACCTAACTTTGCAGCATAGCCACTATTTTCATCAATATTTATTTTGCAGATCTTAACATTTGGTATTTCTTCTGATAACTCATCTAAAGTTGGAGCAATACTCTTACATGGACCACACCATGGAGCCCAGAAATCTACTAGTACAGGCACAGCTGATTTTAATACTTCAGTCTCAAATTGATCATCACTAATATGTAATACTTTACTCATAACACATGTCCTTATATTAATTAATATTATGGATATATTTAGATATTAGCATATCTTAAAATGTTATTTTAGCTTTTGCAAAAAATTATGCAATTATGATTAATAATCTTTGTGAAGTATTAACAAATACTAAAGTTTAGGATAAAAGCTATAGTAATAAATTACAGTTAGCAAAATAAGTTGGGAAATTTATCTCCATCTAAAGTTTGTTGTCTTTAGATGGAGTTTTAAATATGGTCAATTAGATTGTTGGTGAAGAATCACGATTATTAGTCAAAACATATTTTGCTAAGAGATTTAATATCATGCCATAAATTGGTACAAATAAAGATAAGGAAGCAGCTATTTTTACTAAATAATCTACAATGCCTAAACTTACCCAATTTTCAGCCATATAAGGATCATTACATTGATAAAAAGCAATAGCATAAAATATGAAAGTATCAAGAGCATTACCCATAATAGATGAGGCTGCAGGTGCTATATACCATTGTTTAAGAGCTCTTAAACGTTGAAAAACTAAAATATCAACAAGTTGTCCTACAACATAGGCACTAAATGAAGCAAGAGAAATTCTAAATACAAAAATACTAAAAACTAAAAGAGAATTTAAGCCTTGATATTGACCAAAAGAGAATAAAGTTCCTACTATATATGAAACTACCAAAGCAGGTAGCATAGCTGTAAAGATAATTTTACGTGCTTTAGCGGCACCATAAATTCTAATAGTTAAATCTGTAGCTACAAAGATAAATGGATAGGTAAAAGTACCCCAAGTTGTATCTACTCCTAAAACTGTAACAGGTATTTGTACAGCATAATTAGATAACACAATAATAAAAACATGAATTAGAAACAAACGTAAGTTTGAAGAAGAATTAAACATTTTATAATGTACCTTTAATTTAAGGAGTTAAAAAATTTTTTGCTAATTTTACTCTAAAAATAATAAACATACAAAAAAAAGTATCAATGTACTAAAAAATATAGGAATATGACAATATTTGCATCAATAAATATGAAGTATATAAAAGCATAAAAATATCAATATAAAAAAATAAGGAGATAAAAAATTTTATTTAATGGCTTTTAAGATATGTTATTGTGTATTTTTAAGCATGCCCAGGGAGTGAACGGAAATCTGTGTAAACTAGATTTTGAGATATAAAAAATACAAATCATTTTATATGATTTCATCATA
>CALXNP010000038.1 GCA_944389785.1 uncultured Anaerobiospirillum sp. | reverse complement strand
GATTTTGCTATATCTAAAATTTAATAAATATCATAAATATTATTAACTCAACTTTCCAACTTAAATAATAGTTAAAAGTTGAGTTAAAGCTAAGCCCTTAGCGACTTTAGCTGCTCTTTAAATAGATTTATTGATTTTTTAAGATTTTAGCCTGCATAGAAGCTAAATTGTGGATTTATATTGGTGTTATAAATAAGGAAGGCTCTAAATTGCTATAATAAATTGAAACAAAAAACAAAAAGAGCTTTTAATTTATGATAACCAAAATAACACACAAATTGAATTAGATACAGCTAAATCATAAAAAAAAGCTATTGCAGAAACTAGATTATGTGACTCTATAAGAGTTTTGAAAAAGGCTAGAGGTACAGCTATTGCTTATCAAATATTATTATTAATTGTTAAATCATTTACTTTAGGTGAGAATACTTATAGACTCTTTGATTCAAAAAGGGCATCAGACTACAATACCTCTAAAACAGCTCTTATAAACCCCTTAACAAAGACTACAATTGGCGTACTGTCATTTTAAACTATGCCCTAAAAGTTTAAAATAAGATGCATAAGTTTGACACAAAAAATAAGGTACGTTATTTAATAGTTGATGATACTACTATTAAACGGAATCGCTCCAAATCAGTGGAATTGCTATCATGGTGTTATGATCATGTATTCAAAGTATCTTATAAAGGTTTTATCGATCTATGTTTAGGATGGTCAGATGGTGTTAGCTATTTACCAATAGATCATGTACTGTTAGCAAGTTCAAACAAGGATAAACAACTGCAAGGAGTTAAAGATAGCAAACTTGATGGAAGAACTACAGGAGCTAAAAGAAGACTTGAGGCTCAAAGTCGTAAAACAGATTTAGTTATTGCAATGCTAAAACGAGCCTTAAAAAAGGGCTTTATAGCAGATTACTTGGGCAGTATTGTTGTTTAGTGGTAAAAATCCTCAGCTTTTAGGCTGGGGAGGACGTCAAATATATGTGTTAGTATATAGTTATAGGCTAGCATGTAGCATATTTAAGCTAAGTATCAAAAATTAACTTAGTCTATCTTGATTTTCTATATATTCAATGCTAGCCTAAGCATCATTGAAAAAATTCGGAAATGTGCTTGCAAAAGGACTATTCCACGGCGGCTGTGTGCTAGTTATTAAGGATAATTTATTTAAAGCTTATCTTGGAGTATATATGAATAGAGCTAAGTCAATTGCAGAATATGATAAGGAATTATGGGATGCTATCAGTGCAGAAAATCAGCGTCAAGAAGATCATATTGAACTGATTGCTTCTGAAAACTATGCTAGTGTCTGTGTTATGGAGGCTCAAGGCTCACAGCTTACTAATAAATATGCTGAAGGTTATCCTTTTAAGCGTTACTATGGTGGCTGTGAATTTGTAGATAAAGTTGAGCAATTAGCAATTGATAGAGCTTGTGCTTTATTTAAGTGTGATTATGCTAATGTGCAGCCTCATGCAGGATCACAAGCTAATGCTGCTGTATATAAAGCTTTATGTAATCCAGGTGATACTATTTTAGGCTTATCTTTAGCTTGTGGTGGTCACTTAACTCACGGTGCAGGTGTAAATTTCTCAGGTCAATTTTATAACTCAATCCAATATGGCGTTAATGCCGAAGGTCAATTAGATTATGAGGAAATTAGAGCTTTAGCTAAAGAGCATAAGCCAAAGCTAATTGTTGCAGGTTTCTCAGCTTATTCTGGTATTGTAGATTGGGCAAAAATGAGAGAGATAGCTGATGAGGTTGGTGCTTATTTAATGGTAGATATGGCTCATGTAGCTGGTTTAATAGCAGCAGGAGTATATCCAAGTCCAATTGATCATGCTCATGTTGTAACTTCTACTACTCACAAATCTTTAGGTGGACCACGTTCTGGTTTCATCTTATCAAATTGCCATGATGAAACTATTTATAAAAAGATTAATTCAGCAGTATTCCCAGGTTTACAAGGCGGTCCTTTAATGCACGCTATTGCTGCTAAAGCTATTGTATTTAAAGAGGCTATGGAACCTTGGTATGTTGAATATCAAAAGCAAGTAGTAGCAAATGCTAAGGCTATGGTTGAGGAAGTTATGAAGCGTGGTTATAAAGTAGTATCAAATGGTACACATAACCACTTATTCTTAATGGACTTTATTGGTATGGAAATGACTGGTAAGGATGCTGAGACTGCTTTAGGTAAGGCTAATATTACTGTTAATAAGAATTCTGTACCAAATGATAATAGATCTCCATTTATAACTTCAGGTTTACGTATAGGTACTCCAGCTTGTACTAGACGAGGCTTTAAAGAGGAGCAGGTTCGTGAGCTTGCCAATATAATTTGTGATATTTTAGATAATTATAAGGATGAGGACGTAATTGCAGCAGCTAAGGAAAAGGTAAAAGCCTTATGTGCTCAATTCCCTGTTTATAAGGACTAAAATTTAATGTGGAGTAAGGCAGATAAAGTTTATATGGCAAGAGCTTTAGCTCTTGCTAAAAAAGGTAAATATACTACATCACCAAATCCTTGTGTTGGCTGTGTTATTGTTAAAGATGGCAAGCTTATAGCAGAGGGTTATCATCAATGTTGTGGTCAAGGTCATGCTGAGGTTAATGCTGTAGCTAATGCTATATGTGATGTCAGTGGAGCTTGTGTTTATGTAACCTTAGAGCCTTGCTCTCATTATGGACGAACTCCACCTTGTGCTTTAATGTTAGTTGAAAAAAAGGTCTCACGTGTAGTAATAGCAATAGAAGATCCTAATCCTTTAGTTCAAGGCAAAGGTATTGCTATACTTAAAGAACATGGTATTAAAGTTGAGGTGGGGCTATATAGAAAAAAAGCTTATAATTTAAATAGAGCTTTTTTTAAGTCTATAGTTAAAAAATTACCTTATGTAACTGTTAAATTAGGTATGAGTCTTGATTCAAAAATAGCTTTAAGCAATGGCTATAGCAAATGGATAACTAATGAAAAATCAAGATCATATGTACAAAAATTACGTGCTAGTGTTGATGCTATTATCACAGGTAAGAAGACTGTACTTGCAGATAATCCTAGTTTAAATGTACGTTATCATGAATTACCTTTTAAAGTTAAAGATAGTTTAGAACTTAAAACTTTAAAACAACCTATAAAAGTTATTTTAGATTCAAAAGCATATTTTGTTGATAAATTAGATAATTTTAGTATTTTTAAAAGTGGTATTAATATTATTGCAATATGCTCAGATAAAGATAAATATACTAAACTTAATGAGCATGTCTATTTACTAGAGCAAAAAGCTCAAGATTATATTGATATAACTTTACTATTACAATTCTTAGATACATTAAATGTAAGACATGTATTAGTAGAATCAGGTGCTACTTTAGCTAAAAGCTTTTTAGATAGTAATAATTGTGATGAGTTATGTTGTTTTATTGCACCTAAAATTTTAGGGCAGCATGCTAAGCAGGCTTTTTTAACTAAGGATTTAGAAAATTTAGCTATAGCCCCTTCATTTAAATTAACCAAACTTAAGCGTTTAGATGATGATATTTACATTAAATATCAAAATAAAGTTGAGATATAAAATATGTATACAGGTATTGTAGAGACAACAGGCACAATAGCTTTACTCTCAAAAAGAGGTGATGGTTTTTTAGTAAAAATTGCTACTCCTAAAGCTTTTGACGTAGTAAAACGTGTACATTTAGGTGATAGTGTAGCAGCAAATGGCGTATGTTTAACAGCTACACAAATTGATGATGATGGTTTTTATGCTGATGTCTCATTTGAAACTGTTAATAAAACTTGCTTTAAATACTATAAAGTAGGGCAAAAGGTTAATTTAGAGCTGCCTTGTACACCTAGTACACATTTAGGTGGACATATTGTACAAGGGCATGTAGATGGTGTTGGTCAAATAGTAGCTATGCAGAAAAAATCTGAAGCTATAGATGTTCATATTAAAGCCCCTGCAGAATTATTACCTTATATTGCACATAAAGGCTCTATTACTGTAGATGGAGCTTCTTTAACAGTTAATGGTTTGAGTGATGATGTGTTTAGGCTCACCATTATTCCTCATACTGTAGAGACTTTAGCTTTTGATAATTGGCAAATAAATAGCTATGTAAACTTAGAGGTAGATGTGATAGCTCGTTACTTAGAGCGTCTTATCTCTTGTAAAAAAGAACAACATAAAGGCAATATTAGCTATCAAATGTTAGTTGAAAATGGATTTTAAATTTATTAGGAGATAAAAGTGGCTGTAAATATGATTGAAGGCAATAAGCCTTGTCGTAATGGTAAATTTGCAATTATAGTATCACGTTTTAATAGTATTGTAACAGAAAGACTTTTAGAAGGTGCTATTGATACTTTAAAAAGAGAAGGTGAAGTTGAAGAGCAAAATATTACTGTAGTTAAAGTGCCAGGTGCTATTGAATTACCTGTAGTAGCTCAAAAACTTGCTATGCAAAAGAAATTTGATGCTATTATTGCTTTAGGCAGTGTTATTCGCGGAGATACTTATCATTTTGAGATTGTTTCTAATGAATCAGCAAAGGGTTTAGCTCAAGTTAGCATTAATCATACAATACCTGTATTAAATGGTGTATTAACTACTGATACTTTAGAACAAGCTATCTTACGTGCAGGTTCAAAAGCTGGTAACAAAGGAAGTGAAGCTGCAGCTAGTGCTCTTGAAGTAGTTAACGTATTGTCACAGCTTTAAGCTAGGAGAAATTAATGGATTTAACTGAAGGTGCTGTAAGCCCAAGTATGCGTCATAAAGCTCGTCATTTTGCTATGCAGGCTATTTATCAATGGCAGATGACAGGTCAGAGTGCCTCTGAAATTGAGCGTCAATTTTTAGAAGATCAACCTTTAAAAGGTACTGATCTTGATTATATGCACGCTTTAATTGTAGGTGTAGTGGCAAATTATGAAATGCTTGATGAAACCTTTGAGCCATATTTATCAAGACCTATAGATGATCTTGATAAAGTAGATAAAGCTATTTTAAGACTAGCAACCTTTGAGCTTAGTTTTAGACAAGAGATACCTTATCGTGTAGTCATCAATGAGGCTATTATCTTAGCTAAAGAGTTTGCTGAGCAAGATAGTCATAAATTTGTAAATGGTGTACTTGATAAGGTTGTGCGTGCTATTCAGGCTCAAAAATAATGGCTATTGGTGAGTTTTCCTTAATTGATAAATATTTCTCTGCCTTTGATAAAGGAGAGGATATTATTTTAGGCATAGGCGATGATTGTGCTTTAACTACTATAGCAAAAAATCATTGTCTTGCTATTACTACAGATACTTTAAATGAGGGAGTGCATTTTTTTAAGCATTTAAACCCTTATCTTTTAGGTTATAAATCTTTAGTAGTTAATTTATCAGATTTAGCAGCTATGGGAGCAAAAGCTGCTTATTTTACTTTAAGCTTAAATATGCCACAATCAGATGAAAACTTTTTACAAGAATTTGCAAGAGGTTTATATGATTGTGCCCATAATAATTGCAATATCAAATTAATTGGTGGTAATACTTCACAAGGTCATCTATCAATTAGCATTAGTGCCTATGGTATGGTTAAAAATAATTGTGCCTTGCTGCGCTCTAATGCTAAAGTAGGGGATTATATCGTAGTTACAGGTGATATTGGTTTGCCAGGTTTATATGTAGATGCAGGCTATGGCTATAAACATATAACTCAAGATGATTTCAATGCTATAGAGCATCAAGTGCAATGTAAGGAAAATCGCTGTGCTTTGATGTATGAGCTTGCAACTAATAATTTATCCTGTTGTGCTATTGATATTTCTGATGGTCTAATTGGTGATTTATCTCATATTTGTGATAGCTCTAATGTAAGTGCTGTTTTAGATGTAAATAAATTACCTTTTGATGCAATGCTAGATAAATTTTCATTAACTTTTAAAGAAAAAGTTGATTATTGTTTATATGGTGGCTGTGATTATGAAGTACTCTTTACCTGTAAGGCTGAAGATTATGATCGAGTGTTAGCTACAGCATTTTGTCATAGTACTAAGTTAAGTGTTATAGGCAAAGTAGTAAGCAAGCAAGATCAAAAAATAGTATGTAAACTAAATGATGAAATTTATCAGCAAGATAAGCAAGCTTTTGAACATTTTTACAACTAATTTAAACAAATTAATAAAGCACTAAAAATAAGCAGCCCAATAGTGTTGCTTATTTTATAACTTATTAATAAGCCTTATCTTTTAGCTTCTAATAATTAATGTCTTATTTAAAAATTTTTAAATTATGTAATCTTTTTAAGTAAAGAGTTTTATAACTTTTATAAATTAGTTTGTAGATACTAAAGTCATTTTATATCATTTTAAAATATAAAATATTTTTGCTAAAATAACAAAATAGTCGTTTGGGTTTAGTATTAGTCTTGTGGACTGTAAAACTTAAAGCCTTTCGTGTTAAGCTGACAATAGGTCAGCTTTAGTTTTAGGAAGCCTGCTCTTTAAGTACAGGTAATTTACTTAGTATTTGTAAGTGTGTTGGCAATAATTTTGTCTATATCATAAAGCTAACAATGTTTGGAGTGTTATTGTGATAACAAAATCAAAAAAGCTTTTAGTCCTTACTGCTATTGCAGCAGGCGTTATAGGTTTAAGTGCTTGCAATAAGGATAAAGATTCTAGCAATACTACTGCTTCTGCTGTGTCTCAGGATAGTGCATTTGAGCAAAAAGCAGCTTATGCTGTAGGTGCTTCTGTAGGTTCATATATTGTTAATCTAAAGAAGTCACAAGAAGAATATATTGGTGTTTTAGATAATGATCTAGTAGCTCAAGGTTTCTTAGATGCATTATCAGGAAAAACACAAATGGACAATAAAGCTATTGAAGAAGCTTTAGTAGCCCTTGATCAAAAAGTACAAGAGCAAATGGATGTTAAAGCTAAAGCTTTAGCTCAAAAGAATCTTGAAGAAGGTAATCAGTTCTTAGAGGCAAATGCTAAAAAAGATGGCGTTATTACTACAGCTTCAGGTTTACAATATAAAGTTATAACTCAAGGTGATGGTAATGGTGGCCCACAAAAGAACGATATAGTGACTGTTAAGTACAAGGGCACTACCATTGATGGTAAAGTTTTTGATGAGCAAGTTGAAGCTGTTGAGCTACCTTTAGCTAATCTTTTACCAGGTTGGGTTGAGGGTGTAATGCTAATGAGCAGAGGTGCTAAATATGAGCTATATATTCCTGCTAATTTAGCTTATGGTGTCAATGGTGCAGGTGATATTATTTCACCTAACTCTGCTTTAATTTTTGAAGTTGAATTAGTAGACTTTAAAAAGGCTGAATAATTTAATAAATGCTAGCTTTGCTAGCATTTATAGTTAAATATTGTTAATAATCTTTTCAATTTCTTCAAAACTTAAAAAGCCAACTCCACTAGCAATAGTGTTTAAATTGTTATCTAAAATTATAAATGTTGGTACACCTATAATGTTGTAACGTTGGATTAGCTCTTGTGTTTTGCTGTCAGAAAAATCATTAAGCTCAATTTCATATAGCTTAAATTTGTGTTTAGCTACTAAATTTTTAAATTTTTCTTGAGAATAGACATATTTTTTTAAAGCAACACAATTACTGCACCAAGAAGCACTAAAGTTTAAATATATCTTTTGCCTATCTTGTAAATCAATTTGCTCAATAGATTGTATTTGAGTAAAAGGAGTAATAATCTTTTGACTCATTGCGTATTGGGTATATGCAAAAGTAATTACAAGAGATATAACAGCAGCTAAGCTAGTGTTAATCAGCCATCTATTAGCTTTTAATTCATGTAAGATACTAAAGATTGCATAAAAACTAATGCCAGTTATAGATAAGTTTATAATTACATCTTGATACATACCTAAATGATTACGAATAAGGTATATACATAGAGCAAAAAGTATAGCAGCAATGAGTTTTTTAATGATGATACTTTTTGTTTTAACTTTAGCAAAAAGCTTGGAACCAAAAATACCGATTAAGAATAGGGGTATAGCCATACCAATACCTAAGCACCAAAAAGTTAGCATACCTTTTAGCATATTGCCATCTTGTAAAACGTATAAAACAACACCAGCTAAAGGAGCAGAGGTACATGGTGTAGCTAAGATAGAAGAAAGTACACCAAAACCAAAGGCAGAAACTAAAGATCCTTTATTAAAAGTTATAGCTTTATTCTGCATCTTAGCACTAAGGGCACTTGGTAATTTAATATCAAATAAACCTGCACTTGATAAAGCTAGAATAAAGATTAGTGCAGCCATAATATATAAAGTTATAGCATTTTGCAAAACTGCTTGTAATTGTGCTCCTAACAGTGAAAGTAGAAGGCCTAATACCATATAACTTAAGCTTAGACCTAGAGCATAAGCGGCATTAATACTAATATTTCTTTTTAAGCTTGAGCTTTTATTACCTGTAATCATAGCTGAAAATATTGGCAGCATTGGTATAACACAAGGGGTAAGATTTAAGAGCATACCAAATGCTATAGCAGCTATTAGAGCTAAAGCAAAGTTAGAGCCTAAAAGTTTATCTAAGCTAAAATCACTGTTAGTATCAGTAGTACTTATAGCAGTATTAGCTATATCTTGATAAGGATAGTCATCAGTTAAGTTATAGCTGTAACTCATAGGTGGGTAGCAAATACCATCAGCACTGCAGCCTTGATAATTAAGGGTTAAAGTATCTCCTTTTTTAGCCTCAAGTATAGTGACACTTAGAGTAAAATCATTGTTTAAAATATAATTGCTGCCTTGCAGATCTTCATGCAAAATACCATTTGGCAGTGAACTAATACTATATTTAATTTTATTGTCACTTGTAATATTAAAGTAGTCTTTATAAATATAACTATTATTTTGTAGAGTAAAATTAAAGTTTATAGTACGATCTTGTGTAGTAGTTGTAACTATAAAAGGTTGTAGCTCTTCTCCTTGTTGAACCGTAAAATTTTGCTGAAGTTTTAATAGCTCATCACTTAAAAGCACATCATCTTGATGGGAATTAGCTTGTGCAAAATTAATGGAGTAAGCGAGGATTATTAATAAAATTAATGTTACAATCCTTTTCATATTTAAACCTTTAACTTAGGGTAATGTATGTTAAAAATTTTTCTAGTATCGTTTATTAGTGAAATAATATTTACTACCTTATGTATTGTAAAGCTTGGCTTTTTATATAGCTTTTTAATTTGGCTAGCTTCAATAATACTTGGTTTGATGTTAGTTTCAATAAAAAAATCATATTTGATGAAAAAAATTCATTTAACTAATGAAATTAATATTCTTCTAGCTTTTACTTATAATAAATTACTTATAGTTTTATTTGTAATACCTGGTTTACTTAGCACCATCATAGCATTTATAATGCTCATTCCTTGGTGTGAGCATCATATTCAAGCTAAAATTACTAAAGTTTTAGCTAACCCTAATTTTGCAAATTATTTTATGAGTGGTCATAGTACACAAGCTCATGCTAATTTTTATTCATCTAATTCTTTTTATGAAAATAAAGAGGATAATGTTATAGATGTTAGTTATACCACTGTAGATGATGACGATAGTGGTAAAGATAATCAAGCACATAAATAAAGTATAGGCTTTAGTATAAAAAGGGGTAGATATGTCAAAGGCTAAGTTCTATATTTTACTAACTTTAGCATGCGTTATTTGGGGTGCAACACCTGCAACAGGTAAATTAGTTGTAGGTTCACTTTCTCCTTTAATGTTGACTGCAACGCGTTTTACTATTATTGCTCTTATTTTATTTGCGTGGTTATTTGTAACAAAACAGTATAAAGATTTAAAACCCCCAAGAGCTGTTATATACATTACTATAGCCATGGGATTTATGGGTATGACCGTACACAATGGTCTGCTTTTTACAGGATTAAACTACACTACAGCTACTAATACAGCTTTAATTGAGAGTATTGGTCCTACTATTACTACTGTACTTGCGTTTTTATTTATAGGTGAGCGTTTAAATAAATTTGGCTGGCTAGGTATATTTATTTCTTGTTTAGGCGCTTTTGTAATTATTACTAAAGGCGATCTTAATGTTTTATTAAGTTTAAGTTTTAATATAGGTGATTTAATTATTTTAGCTTGTGAAGCTGCTTGGTCTGCCTATGTGATTATTGGTTGGAATATACATTCACGTATTTCAACCGTAGCTGTAACTGCTTGGTCTGGCTTATTTGGTGCTGTACAATGCTATCTTTTAGGCTTAGTTACAGGTACTTTATGGTATGAAAATATTACACCTAGTGTAATTTTTGGTTTTAGCTATATTACTTTTGCCTCTGGTTTATTTGCTTTTATTGCTTGGAATTATGCTGCTAATTCAGTAGGTGCAAGTAAAGCAGGTTCTTTTATTTATTTAGTACCATTAACAGGAGCATTTTTAGGTGTATTTTTATTAAATGAGCCTTTATCTTTTGCTCAAATTATTGGTGCATGTTTAATTGTTTCAGGTATGGTCTTTACTGTACGCTCTAAAGTTAAACTTAAACATAAAGAAGATAATTTATTAAAACGCTACGATGAGTTACAAAATTTAACCCATGAAGAATTGTTAGAACATGAAAAAAAGCTTAGTGCTAAAGAATAGTTTTAAAGTATCAGCTAAATAAATAATGGACCCACATTTTGTGGGTCCACTCCTATGTATTTAATCTATAATCTAGGATATTTACTTATAGTATATAAATAAATATCAAAATGTTTTTACAAATAAATATAAATTAAATAACATAGTCCACTCCTTACATTGCTAGATAGCATATCTAAATTAATCAAGACTGTAAATATCTATTAACATAATGTATCAAAAAGGAGCAACTTCTTTTATACAAAGTAGTATTTTTTAAGTTATGTAAAGAAGATTTTAAAAAAATTTAACGACAGTATATGAATTATGGTTAATAAAAATTTGTACTTTCTATTGCAAATATTTATCAAAAAATACTTATATGGAAATAATTATTTGAAATTAAACATAAAAAAATATGAAAAAAATTTAAAAAATTTTTTATAAGATACTTGAAAGCAAAAAAATAAACCCCATATTAATCTATAGTATAAATTTAGTTATTGCTTATATAAAGCAGGGTACCGGACCCATTGCCGGTTTTGTTAGAAAATATGCGGTAAAGACCGCGGAGAGACAAATGAAATTAGTTCCTTTGTATGATCGTGTAATTGTAAAGCCTTTTGAAGTAGAGTCAAAGTCTGAAGGTGGTATCGTTTTAACTGGTAGTGCAGCTGAGAAGTCAACCCGTGGTAAGGTTATAGCTGTTGGTGGTGGTCGTATTTTAGAAAATGGCACAACAGCAGCTTTATGTGTTGCAGTTGGTGATACTGTGATTTATAACGAAGGTTATGGTACTAAAAAAGAGCGTATTGATGGTGAGGAATACTTAATCCTATCAGAGAGCGATATTTTAGCTAAGGTTTCAGAGTAATTTAAGTTTAGAAATATAATTTAAGGAAGAATATTTAAAATGGCAGCAAAAGACGTATTTTTTGGTAATGATGCCCGTAGTCAAATGTTAGAGGGCGTAAATATTTTAGCTAATGCAGTTAAAGTAACTTTAGGTCCTAAAGGTCGTAATGTTGTTTTAGATAAGGCATACGGTGCTCCATTAATCACTAAAGACGGTGTTACTGTAGCAAAAGAGATTGAGCTTGAAGGCAAGTTCCAAAATATGGGTGCTCAAATGGTTAAAGAAGTTGCATCAAAGGCTAATGATGCAGCAGGTGATGGCACCACAACCGCTACCGTTTTAGCTCAAGCTATTGTTACTGAGGGTTTAAAGTCAGTAGCTGCTGGTATGAATCCAATGGATTTAAAGCGTGGTATCGATAAGGCAGTTGCTGCTGCTATTGAAGAGTTAAAGGCTTTATCAACAGAGTGTAAAGATAAGAAAGCTATTGCTCAAGTAGGTACTATTTCAGCAAACTCAGATGCTACTGTTGGTAATTTAATTGCTGACGCTATGGAAAAGGTTGGTCGTGATGGTGTTATTACTGTTGAAGATGGTCAAGGCCTAGAAGATCAATTAGATTTAGTTGAAGGTATGCAATTTGATCGTGGTTATTTATCACCATACTTCATCAACAAGCCAGATACAAGTGCTGTAGAGCTTGAGAATCCATATATTTTATTATGTGATAAGAAGATTTCAAACATCCGCGATATCCTACCAATATTAGAGGGTGTTGCAAAATCAGGTAAGTCATTATTCATCATTGCAGAGGATGTTGAGAGTGAGGCTTTAGCAACTTTAGTTGTAAACAATATGCGTGGTATTGTTAAGGTTGCAGCTGTTAAGTCACCTGGTTTTGGTGATAGACGTAAGGCTATGTTACAAGATATTGCTATCTTAACTAAGGGTACTGTAATTTCTTCAGAGCTTGGCATGGAGCTTGAGAAGGCTACTTTAGATGACTTAGGTGTAGCAAAGCGTGTTGTTATCACTAAAGATGAGACTACTATTATTGATGGTAGTGGTGATGCTAAGGATATTGAGGATAGAGTAGCTCAAATTCGTAAGCAAATTGAAGAGTCAACCTCAGAGTATGACAAGGAAAAATTACAAGAGCGTGTTGCTAAGCTTGCAGGCGGTGTTGCCGTAATTAAAGTTGGTGCTGCTACTGAAGTTGAAATGAAAGAAAAGAAGGCACGTGTTGAAGACGCAATGCATGCAACTCGCGCTGCTGTTGAAGAGGGTGTAGTTCCTGGTGGTGGTACTGCTTTAGTACGTGTTGCTGCTAAGCTTGCTACATTGAAGGGTGACAATGAGGATCAAAACGTAGGTATCAAAGTTGCTTTACGTGCTATGGAGGCTCCTTTACGTCAAATCGTTGCTAATGCTGGTGAAGAACCATCAGTTGTTGCAAATCAAGTTCGTCAAGGCAGTGGTAACTATGGTTACAATGCAGCTACTGATACATATGGCGATATGATCGAAATGGGTATCTTAGATCCAGCTAAGGTAACAAGATCAGCTCTACAAAATGCAGCTTCTATTGCTGGTTTAATGATCACAACAGAGTGCATGATTGCTGACGCTCCTAAGAAGGAAAGCGATGCTCCTGCAATGGGCGGTGGCATGGGCGGTATGGGCGGCATGGGCGGTATGATGTAGTCCATGTAGCTTAACGCTAATTTTTATAAAAGGGCAGCTTATGTCCTGACCCCAGTAAGTTGAACAAACTGCTGGGGTTTGCTTTTTAATATTATTGCTTTTATAATGATATCTATAATAAAAAGATAATTAAAAGGTATTATTTTATGGGCAATGATATGTTTAAAAATAAAACATCAGATAAAGCATTTAGCTTAAATTATCATTTAATTTTAATTATAAGCTTATGTGTATTACTTATGATTCCACAGCTTTTTTTTAATAGTCTTTTGGATCAAAGGCAATATTTTTTAGATGATGCCAAATCAAATATTACTTCCTCTTGGGGTAAGAGTCTAATTATTAGTCCACCTTTGTTATCTTTAGAGCTTTATTCTATAGAATCTTCAACAGAATCTTCAACAGAATCTTCAACAGAATCTTCAACAGAGAAAAATGTAAAATTTTTTAATAAGGCTATTGTAATTCCTAGTGAATTTAAAGCAGATGTTCAGCTTAACGCAAGTACTAGAACTAAAGGATTTTATAGTGCTAAAATCTATACAGCTACAGTTAATTACTCAGGTTATTTTGATTTATCAAAAATTACACCATTTGATGAAAATCTTGCTGTTTCTAACAATTTTGATTTAGATGTCCTAACTACAAAAAATATTTATGTTAATAAATTTTTTAAATTTGAAGTCGATGGCAAAGATTATTTAGAGAATATAAACTCAGGAAGATCTTTTTATCTTGATACCTTAGGTGTCAAGTTAGATATAGGTCATCAATCTATCTGTGATAGTATGCTTAATCAAAAGATTCCTTTTAATATAAGTTTTGAAATTAGAGGCTCATCTGACATTATTTTACATGCTATAGCTAAAACTAATACCATTATGGTACAGGCAACAGGTGTAACTCCAAAATTTACTGGCGATAATCTGCCAAGTCAATATAGTATTCAAGACAATAGCTTTAATGCTGTATATAATATTAGTAATTTTAGCAATACTAGCAAATTTATTTTAGCTGATCGTTTTGACTTTGCTACTGAATCTATTATTGATATATCAGAGTTATTTAATCAATATTCTTTAATTGAAAGATTAACTAAGTATGCTTTTTTCTTTATATTAGTAACTTTTGCCTGCATCTTTATAGTTGAGAGTATTTGCAATATTTATTTAACAGCTGTTCATTTTTTAGTTGTGGGCAGTGCTTTAGTACTATTTTATTTAGTAGTGCTATCTTTAAGTGAACATATGCTCTTTGCTTATGCGTATATTATAGCGTCATTGCTTATGATTTTAATGATAGCTTTATATCTTAAAACTATTTTTAAGAATAAAAAGATTGCTGTATTCATGGGATTAGTGCTAACCTCAATGTACACAGTACTATTTGCTATTATTCATGCTCAAAACTATGCGCTTTTAGTTGGTACTTTAATTTTAGTAGTATTATTAGGTGCTATTATGTATGTAACAGCTAAACTTAAAACTTATAGTATTAATGCAGATAAAACAGATGATATAAATAAGACAAGTGTAACTGATAATTCTAATAAAAGTTAATTAAAAAGAGCATGCTTTGGCATGCTCTTAATTTCATATATAACCTTTATTTGTCTTTATCTTTTTTGTTGTAAATAATACTATCTCCCTTTGAAAATACTAAAATAGTATAGCCCAAAGCTAATAAAGATATAAAAAAGAAAATATAACTATGACTAAATAAAGCAATTATATTAAGCAGTATAAATAAGCTAAAACCAATAGCTGTTTTTGTTGCATTTTTTTGAAATTTAGGTGACACTCCTCTATTATCAAATCTTGCTTTATGTGCGCTGTAATGGGCTTGACGTCTGCCTTTTTTAGAAAATAAGTTCATATGTCACCTCCTAAAAAAACAACTACATACTTTTAGCTTATAAAACTTTTATAAAATAGCAAGAAATATTGCTCAGTTATGCTCAAAATGATCGCAAATTTTAAAAAAAAATATTTTTTATATGTAGTCTAAAAGTAAATTTGTATAATTTGTAACTTTGAAAATAACACAAGGATATATATGTTTAATGATGTATTTTTAAAGGTATTAGCTAATAAATTTGCCTTTTTCTTAGCAGGTTTTAGTGTTGCTGTATGGGCAGTTATGATACCTTTTGTTAAAACAAATTTTAACTTAGATGAGGTGCAATTAGGTTTATTGCTGCTTTGCTTAGGTTGTGGCTCCTTAATTGCTATGCCTTTTTGCAGTCGTATAGCTTGTGCTCTAGGTATTAAAAGAACAATTTATATTTGTACCTATAATCTTGCAGCTATGTTGCTTGTAATAGCTCTTATTGATAATTTATATTTAACCATAGTGTCTTTAATAGTCATAGGAGCAAGCTCTATTACTTTAGAGGTTAGTGCTAATATTAATGGAGGCTTACTTGAGACGCGTTATAATAAACATATAATGTCAGCTCTACATGCTTTTTATTCTATAGGATCTTTTTGTGGAGCATTATTATGTTCAAGCTTGTTAAGTATAGGCTTTAATTTACAAGTTAGTGTTATAGTTTGTGTAGTTACATTACTAATTTGTTTATTATTATTGTGTAAAGAACTATTAACACATTTTAAAAATGAAACAGATAATAGCGTAAAAACACATATACATATAGCAGTGGTCTTTATAGGTACTTTATGTTTTATCATGTTTTTAGTTGAAGGCTCAATGTTAGATTGGTCGGCAGTATTTTTGCATCAAGAAAAAAATGTGGACTTAGATAATGCAGGTTATGGTTTTGTAGCTTTTAACTCTTGTATGATAATAGGCAGATTAACAGGAGATAGTATTGTTAAAGCTTTAGGCAGAGCTTTAGTCTTGTTAGTAGGATCATTGATTATTTTCATTGGTTTTGTCATTATGTATATAGGTGATAATTATATTTTGTGCTTAATAGGTTTTGCTATAGTAGGTCTTGGAGCATCAAATATAGTACCACAGCTTATATCTTATGCAGCAAGCAAACCCTATATGCCTATAAATCAAACTATGAGTTTGGTAAATTCCATAGGTTATTTAGGTATATTATCAGGACCTGCTATTATTGGTTTTATCTCACAACGTATTAGTGTGGGTAATACTTTTATATTGTTGTCAATTTTTGTGGTTTTTGTAGGGTTTGCAAGCTTTATTTTAATGCGCAAAAAACATGATTAATATTAAGGTGAAATATGTATTTAAAATCTTTAGCATTTTGTTTAAGTTTAGCTTGTGTTTATAACACTTCTTTTGCTCAAGAAGTTAATGCTGATACTCAGGAAAATAAAGCTGCACAAACTACAATAGCTATTGAGGGAAGTGATGATACTAAGCCTATAATGCAAGTAAACTATCAAAAACAAGATATAAGAAATTTTGATAATGCTGTAAATGTGCCTATAACAGATGGTATCGATCAAGCATTAGTATCTGCTTATTTGCAATACACCAAAAATGTCTTATTGGATAATAAATTAAGCATTAAATTAATCAATGATGTCAGCAATGCAGTATTAGCTTTAGCTATTGATAATAATACTTTAAAAGTAGTTTTTGATGATACAAAAATAAATCAGGTAGCTCAAGATAATAAAAAGCAAGTTTTCTTTGGAGCAAAGAGCTCACTTATAGCTTTTGTTGTTGTTAATAGCAATGGTACTACTAGTATAGCTCAAGGCCCTGATAGCTCAACTTTTTTAACTAGATTAAATAGTAAATCTGAGTCTTTAAACTTTAGCATGCTTTATCCTTTATTAGATTTAAATGATATTCAAACATTTAATGAGCAAAGTGTATTAGCTCATAATGATCAAGCTTTAGCTAAAGCTGCTATGCGCTATGGCAGTGAGTTTTTTATTTCTGCTACTTTAAAACATGAAGGTGGTGGTTTTATAAACTTCACATATAATCTATATAATTCTCAAGGTGAGCGCTTATTAGGTGAGCGTTTAATTGGACAAGAACAGGAAATTGCAAATAAGTTGGCTCAAAATTTAGCTCTTAGTATAGCTAATGTGAAAGCAGGTGTTAGTGTTTCACAGCTGTCTGCTATGCAAAGAATAGAGGATGTTTATGAGCTAGGTCCTAAAGATGGCTTTGTTCGTATGAGTATTAGTGAGGCTAATAGTTTATTTGATATTGCTAATATAAAAAAAATTTTAATTAGCTATGGTTATGAGTCCGATGTTAAAATTGTAGCTGTGCATGGACATGATTTGATAATAGAGATACCAACTAATTCATCTCCTGCAATTTTAGATGGTACTATGCGTAATGCACGTGATTTTAAGAAAATAGGATCTTGGCAATATACTTATTTAAAGTCAATAAATTAATTTATGAGTAGTACTCCAAAACAAGAGGCTTTAGCCTTCAAGATAGATGATAGTGGTAGTTTTGATACCTATGTAGTGGGTCAAAATAAGCTGTTACTTGATAGTTTAATAAATGCTGTAGTAAGTAAAAGGCATGAGTTTTTCTATATTTTTGGACCTACAGGCAGTGGTAAAAGTCATTTGCTTACAGCTTTTTACCGTAGCGTAAAAATGCAGGTATCTGATGCTTATTATCTTGATTTAAATATTGTAGCTAATTTAGGTACAGAGCCTTTTTACTATAACTCATCAGTATTAAATGTGTTAGATAATGTTGAGGCTGTAGCTGGTAATGATGATTTAGAGCTTGGTTTATTTTCTTTTTATAATCGCTGGCTTGATCATAAACGTGGGGTACTTGTAGCTTCAGCTACAGTTACAGCAGACAGTATAGCTTTTAATCGTAAAGATCTAAATACAAGAATGCAAAGTGGTGTTAGCTTCAATGTAAAGCCTTTATCTGATAATGATTGTGCTAAAGCTTTAATTTTAAGAGCAAATAAACGTGGTTTTGATATGCCTAAAAATGTTGCACATTTTCTTGTTAAACATTGTAATAGGAATATGACAAATCTTGTGGCAATTTTAGACAAATTAGATGAAGCAAGTATGCAAGAGCAGCATTTTTTAACTATACCTTTTATTAAAAAAATTTTAAAAATCTAATTTTAATTTATCAAAAAAGATCAGCAGCTAAAACTCCATCCTTTAGGACGGGGATACAGTCACACGGCGTAGGCACTTATAGATTATTCTTAGCTTGTTAAGAGTTTATGCTGTAAAAACTTTTCTTCTATAATTAGTGACAAGAAGGGCAGGACTTGCTCGGATGTCCTGCCAAGCGAACCTTATGAAAGAAGAGGTCGGTAGCAGGAACCCACTAAAGCTTACAACAATAGCAGTATTGTTGTTTAGTGGTAGGAATCCTTGGTCTTTAGGTCAAAGAGGACGTCAAATAGTGCCATAATTAAATTTGGCACTAATAAAATAAGTTAAAGTTGTAAACTCTCTTCAAGTGCTTTTTGATTAGCAATTTCTACTACACGAGCTTTAATGCGCTCTTTATCTAACTCATTAAAGCAATAAGATAAAGCTTGATTAAAAGAAGCAATAGAGGTGTTGTAAGAGCCTTTTAAGGCTAAAAGTTCTCCTTTTGCTACATAGCCATCACATTGATTTTTATCTTTAAAATAGGCTGTAGATAACATGTCATAAGCAAGCACACTATCTTTATTTTTGATAATAAATCTATTGAGCAGTTTTGTAGCACTTTTATAATTTTGTTCTTGTGTATATACATTAGCTAAATTAATAACTAAAGTCTCATTATTTGGACTTTTATTTAAAGCACTATTTAGCATTTGCTTAGCTTTTGTTAGATTATTTTGTTTTAATAAAATATCTGTTTTTAAATCAAGAATAAATATGTTGTTAGTTAGACTTGAATCTAAGTTGCTAAGTTGATGTAAGTAGCTATTAGCTAATATTAAATCACCTTGTTCATAGGCACATAGTGCAAGGGCATAGTTTTTATAGATAGCATTTAATTTTTTATCATTTAAAAGGACTTGTTTAAAATTATCTATATCATCTTGATAGATATAGCGTGTAATAACACGAGCTTTAGCAAGATAAAAGTTTGGATTAGTAGAATCTGCTCGTTTTGGATAGTTTAGCAATCTATAAGTAGCTTCAGCTATACGCTCTTGAGATAGAGGGTGAGTTAGGAGTAATGCAAAGGCTGGATTAAAATTACCTTGCATAGATAAAAGTTTTGAAAATAGATCTGTAGTTCCTTTTGGGTTAAAACCAGCTTGATATAAAAGGTTTATACCTAATCTATCAGCTTCGTATTCATTATCACGAGTAAAATTAATTTGGCTTTGAGCACTTAGACCCACAGTAGTTGTGACAGCAGCAAGACCAACAGCTGGATTTAATAAAGATAGGGCTATAGCTCCAATTATACCTGCATAAGTAAGATTTGATCCTTGAGCTTGGCTTTCTATAAATCTTGCAATATGTCTTTGTGTTACATGTGAAATTTCGTGAGCTAGTACTGAAGCAAACTCATCTTCAGTATCAGCATAAAAAAATAAACCTGTATTTACTTGTACTTTTCCACCTAAGAATGCTGCTGCATTTAATGTCTTATCATTTATAATAAAGAACTCAAATGGAAAATTTACATTTTGTGCATGTAAAATTAATTTATTACCTACAGAATTTAAATACTCATTTAATACTGGATCATAAACAATAGGTAAACTTGCTCGAGCTTTTTTTATAAAAACCTCGCCAATTTGTTTTTCTTTTTGTATGCTAAGTCCAAGCACTCCTGCTGTACCAATGTCAGGGGCATTGTATGGATTAGCAATGCTAAAACAGCTATAGCATAGCAAGATTAAACTTGTACAAATTTTTTTTAGCATAATTTTTTCCTATAATAATTATCTATGAATTAGTCTAACATGTAATTGTTATTTTTTATTTAATTGATTTTAATTCTACATATGTTATTTACTATAGACTTTTAATTAATTTTTAAGTTCAGCATACTAATTTTATTATTATAAATTTATTGTTTGTAATTTATTTATCAGATATTAAGACTTGTATTTTTTTATATAAAGTCTTAGGTATAATAATAGTAATCAGAGTAAAAGGATAATTATGCTAACACTTTTAAGAAATTGGTACTTAAGACATTTTTCAAAACCAGGTACAGTTGAATTTGCTATAGTTTTAATTGTATGTTTTTTGATTGTTTATTATTTAATGTGGCTTGTAGGTCCCATAGTTATTGCAATATGTATAGCTTATATATTAGATTTCTTTGTAGTATATTTGGAAAAAAAATTAAATTTTAAAAGGAATTTTGCATCTATCATTGTAATGACAAGTTTTATTGCCATTGCCTTAGTGCTACTGATTTTGGTAGTTCCATTGATTATTAAGCAAGCTGCTGAGTTTTATAATACTATTTTAATTTTAGGGGATAATGTAGCAGGTGCTTTGCATTTAGAGCAAAATACAGGTAAGGATGCTAAGAATATAGATGCTTTAATTGCTCAGAATATTTATTATATTATCGAATCGATGCCAGATCCTTTACCATCTATGCTAACTGAAGAAAGCTTTGGGCAATATATTACTCAAATAAGAACAGCAGCTATGGCTTTTTTAGCAGGTTTAATGCGTAATAATTTAATGCCATCTGTTATCAATGTTTTTACTTTTTTATTATATTTAGTGGTTGTGCCTATTTTTACTTTTTTAATGCTTTATAACAAATACAGTATTAAAAATAATATTAAGACCTATATTTTGCCTCAAAATCAAAATATTATTAATCAGTTTTGGCCTAGATTAAATAGTCAAATTCAAGGCTATATCAGAGGTAAGATTTTACATATCATTATCATTACTATAGTTAATACCTTAGCTTTTAGTTTATTTAATTTAAATTATGCTTTTTTATTGGGTTTAGGTGTTGGTCTGTCAGTTGTCATACCTTATGTTGGAGCTGTGATTATTGTTGTACCTGTTATTTCAATTGCTTTATTTCAATTTGGTTTAAGCTCTACTTTTGCTTGGTTACTTGTTGTATATACAATTATTCAATTAGTTGATTCTAATGTTTTAACTCCATTGTTATTTTCAAAAACATCTAATTTAGATGCTCTATCAATTTTAACAGCTATCTTAATTTTTGGT
Organism: uncultured Anaerobiospirillum sp.; assembly: GCA_944389785.1. Lineage (GTDB taxonomy): Bacteria > Pseudomonadota > Gammaproteobacteria > Enterobacterales > Succinivibrionaceae > CALXNP01. The sequence continues at coordinate 209 of CALXNP010000038.1, read as the reverse complement.
GGGTTATGGGGATTTTGGGGAGTGTTTTTTGCTATACCACTTGCCACCTTTATTAAGACCATTATTACACAATGGCCATCTAGTAATAAAGATAGTCTTAAGTCACTAGTGAATAAAGGACAATAAAACCTATAAGAGAACCCTGATTCTTCTCAACAAGTTCCTTTACTACAGAAGCATTATGAATTAAAGTTTCATAATTATTGTCA
>CALXNP010000037.1 GCA_944389785.1 uncultured Anaerobiospirillum sp. | reverse complement strand
ATAAGGTAAACGAAACAAAATCCGTAACTTTGGGTTAATTAATCGAAACTATAGTTACGGAAATTGGGAAACTTATAATTTAAATCAAGATCTAATTTAAGTTTTAATTATATATATTATTTAAATATTAAGTTTTGGCATTGAGATAAACAAAGCTTTAGGAAACATTTTATTAGTAGCTTGCTTTATATAGTTATAAGTATCTTCTTTTATAATTTCATCTACATTATTACAGTACTCATTATAAATTACACAAGCTAAATTAATTTCACGTTTTTTTATAGCTTCAAAGCTAAGTAAAGTATGATTGATGCTGCCAAGTTTTGATGATGTTACAAAAATAAGCGGTAATTTATTGTTTTTAATATAATCAATAGTTAAATAATCATAAGATAGAGGTACCATTAAGCCACCTGCACCTTCCTGCAGAACAATATCATAGCTTTGTAATAAGGTTGCAGCACAACTTTTAATCCTATCATAATCAATAAAACAATTATCAATTTTAGCAGCTAGATGTGGAGAACAAGGATAACTAAAAATTTGAGGCATAGTAAGTTTATCTTTGTCTTCTTTAAGTAAAGGTATTTGCATAATTTTTCTATGTAAAACAATATCGTCAGAAATCTCTTTATTGCCTGTTTGTATAAATTTTTGAGTAATAACTTTGATACCTTGTTCTTGCAGTATTTTAGCTAAATAGCCACAAGCATAACTTTTACCAGCATCTGTATCAATACCGCTTACAAAATATAAACCCTTATTTAGCATATAGTTTTCCTTTAGCAATAACATAAACTATTTTATAGGATAGATTATACTCAAAGCTATTTTCCTGTCCATCTACAGCTGTTTTATTTTGCAGTGCAATATCTTTACAAAATTTTAATAATTGTCCCTTAGTTAAACTTTGAGTATAAATAGCATTAACACCTGTTGCTTTAATATGACGCAATATTTCAAGAGGATTGCTAAAACCTAATGTCATAGTTTGAGTAGTAAATTTAAGCTCTTTAAATAATGGTGAAAGATACATGTTTAATTGCTCAATACTTAGATAATTTGGTTTGGCTTTTAAGATATTATTAAGTTCAAAAAAATTATCTGGTAAAAATGTAGAAAAACATAAAACACCATTATTAGCTAAGCTATTATGACAAGCTATAAAAAAATCTTGTAAATTATTAAGCCATTGTATAGTTGAGCTGCTAATAATTAAATTTAAATTTTTAGGTAGACTAATTTTGCTAATATCGCCTTGTAAAAATAAGCTATAGGGTGTAGTTAAATGTTTAGATAGATATAAATCATTTAATATTAAATTATTATAAGTAAGTTGTTGTTCTATAAGTTTTGTTAAAAAGCCTGTACCACAGCCTACTTCTAAAATATTATTAAAATTTTTACCATTATCTAATAATTTTAAAAGCAGACTATTTGCTATTTGTTTTTGCACATAAGCTTGTTGATGATAGGTATCTTGAGCTTGTTCAAAACGTATTTTAATTAGCTGACTATCAAGCATAGATTTAAACTTACCAAGCATTTAAATTACAAAGATAATGCTTAAAACAATTTTCATCATAGTGAGCAATATTTTGTATTTGTATTTTGCATCTATCTTTAAAATTTGAAATTAAATTAGCACTATTAAAAATTTGATCACAAGTTCCAATTATTGCTTTATCAAAAATACAATTTTTTGCAGTGTAATCTACAAAGTTTTGATATAAAAAATTAAGCTCAGATTTTAAATTAGCACTATCTCTTTCAAAGTTAAATTTATTGAAATAATTAGTACTATGCATTTTATCTCTAAAGTTTTGTATACTTGCATCTGTTAATGTTTTAATAGTTAGTAAAAATACTCTTTTATCAATACCAAATCCTTTTTGCATTGGTCTATCAGAGCCATTTATGGCTATAGCCTTTTTAATCATATGTTTTTTATCTGAAAAAATATAGCTAGCTACAGAAACACCCATAGACCAGGATAAAAGATAGATATGCTCATAATTTTTTAAATATTCAAAATTAAAATCTAAATTATCATAAGCATAGATTAATAAAATATCAGCTGTATTTTTATAATCAAAATCAAATAAGCAAGGTTCACTAGCAAAACCACTAAAAAATATAATTAAATCTTTATGATTATTTTTATGTAAAAATTTATAAAGCATTTATTAGCTCCTCTAGCTTATGTAATTTTTCAAAGCTTAAATTTGCAAATAAAGAAAAACGTAAACGCTCAGTTCCTTTTGCAACAGTAGGACTTCTAATAGGCATAGCTAAAAAGCCATTATCTATAAAGTAATTGTAGAGATTTAAAGCTTTATCATTACTATAAGCCATAAGAGGTACAATTTGTGAACTTGATTGACATGATCCAAATTTATTATAGATACATTTATAAAGTTGTTGTGATAATTTAGATAAATGCTCTCTTTGCTCTTGCATTTGAATAATCTGTTCTAGCATGAAGCAATTATGTGCCATATTAATAGGGGCAAGTGCAGTTGAGAAAATCAAAGGCCGCATACAATTAATTAAGTAGTCTTTAACAGCTTTATCACACAAGCAAAAAGCTCCAGTTGAGCCTAAAGCTTTACCGCAAGTAGCTGCAATAATATCAATTTTTTCAATTAGATTTAGCTCTTCACAAAGACCTAAACCTTTTGTACCTCGTACACCAAAGGCATGTGCTTCATCAACATAAAGAATAATATTAGGGTATTGCTCTTTTAAGTTTGCTAATTTTTTAAGATCACAAATATCACCATCCATTGAGTAAATAGACTCAACTACAACAATAATATCTTCATATTGTGTATGGTATTTATTAAGCAATTGTTCTAAATGCTCAAGGTTATTATGCATAAAACGCATAAATTTAGCTTTACTTAATAAAATACCATCAATTAAGCTTGCATGTATTAGTTTATCAGCTAGTATCAGAGTATTTTTATTATCAAAAGCACTAATAATACCCACATTCATATGATAGCCACTATTAAAACATAAGGCCTCTTTTTGATATAAGTTTTTAAGCTTATCTTCAAATAGCTCATGATAATAGCTATTACCACACAACAAGCGTGATGAGCTGCTTGTGAAGCTTAAAGAGCCATATTGTTTAATAAATTGCTTTTGTAATGTTTTATTAGCACCTAAAGATAGATAATCATTACTAGATAAATTAATTAATCTTTTATCTTTAAAGATGGCATAATCGCCATCTGTATTTACAAGTTTTAAACTTCTTAAATTACCATTAGATTGTAGTGCTTCAATTTTATTTTGACATTTTGTGATAATACTCATCGCATACCTCGATCATAGCTGTAGCTAGTTGATTAAGCTCATTATTGCTAATAATAAAAGGCGGCATAGTATATATTAAATTAGCAAAAGGTCTTAGCCATACTTTATGTTTAATAAACATAGGCTCAATTAAATTTACATTAATATTATCATGAGTTTCAATAACACCTACAGCACCTAAGACACGTACATCCTTAACAAAAGGATGATTTTTCATAATTGATAGTCTATCTGTTAGGATATTTTGTATATTTAAGATTATAGACTCCATGTCTTGCTCTTGATAGATAGTTAAAGCTTCATGTGCTACAGCGCAAGCAAGCGGATTTGCCATATATGTAGGTCCATGCATAAAAGCATAAGGTTTATGTGAGCTTATAGTAAAAGCTACGTCATCAGAGCAAACACAAGCAGCAAGAGGAATATAGCCTGCACTTAAACCTTTACCAATAGTCATAATATCAGGCACTATTTGGGCATAATCACTAGCAAATTTTTTACCTAAACGATAAAAGCCTGTAGCAATTTCATCTACTATTAATAATATGTCATATTTTTTGCAAAGTTCTTGTAAACCTTTTAAAAACAAAGGGTGATAAAAGCGCATAGCACTAGCACCCTGCATAATAGGTTCTAGGATAAAAGCCGCTATATTTGTACCTTCTTTTTCAAAAAGTTCACTTACCTTATCTAAATCTTGAGTATTAAAGTTATCTTCAAAACATGAAGTAGGGGAAGGTACAAAATAACGTATAGGCAGGACGCTTTTGAAGATAGTATGCATACCTCCTATAGGGTCACAAATAGACATGGCATTAAAAGTATCACCATGATAACCCAAAGTTAAAGTAGCAAAGTTTGTTTTATTAGCATGACCCTTTGCTATTTGATATTGCATAGCCATTTTTAAAGCAACTTCAATAGCTACAGAGCCTGATTCTACATAAAAAATTTTATCTAAGCTTTTAGGTAAGTACTCAAGTAGTTTTTTACCTAAATTTATAGCACTATCATGAGTTAATCCACCAAACATTACATGAGCCATTTTTTGTAGCTGAGTTGTTAATGCTTGATTTAAACGTGGGTGATTGTAGCCTAAAGCTGCACACCACCAAGATGATGTACCATCAACTAAACTTGTTCCATCACATAAATTTAGATTACATCCATCAGCACTTTCTACTTTAAAAGCATAATTTGGCTTTATGGTATTGGTATAGGGATGAAAAAGATGCTTTATATCAAAAGCATCTAAAAGATTTTCTATATTCATATATCATTTAAGTAAAAAAGCAATTAAGATACATAGTGATGCTTAATTGCCTTATAAAAGTAAATAAATAAGACCTTAATTTAAATTATAACCCATCTCTTGTATATCTTCTTTATCCTCATCTATTTTAGAGCCAATAGTTGTGAGCAGATCACCTACAATAGCACTGTTAATTCCTGTATATAAAGCTTTTTTAAAGGTTTGGCGAGTTATTAAAATACGTCCGCCTGCTAAGCGTAAAAATGCTTGAGGCAATACGAATCTAAACATAGCAATTGTTCTTAAAATTTCTTCTTCTTGTAAAATAGGAAGATCTTGCAGAGGAGTCCCTTTTATAGGATGAAGTATATTAATAGGCACTGATCTTACTTCAAGCTCCTGCAGTGTTAATGCTAGTGATACTCTGTCCTCTAAGCTCTCTCCCATACCAATAATACCACCAGAGCACAAGTCCATGCCAACTTCACGGGCAGCTTTTAATGTTTTTATTTTATCTTCTTGTGTATGTGTGGTGCAAAGGTTAGCAAAAAATTCTTTTGAGGTTTCTAAGTTACAGTGATAACGTCTAACACCACTATTATAAAGCTTTTGCAATTGTTCTTTTTTTGCTAAACCTAAAGAGGCACAAAGTAATATATTTGAATTTAATTTTATATAGTTAAAAATTGCAGCTACATCTTCAATTTCTTTATCATTAGGTGCTTTTCCTGAGTTTACTAAAGAAAAACGATGTACGCCTTTTTTTTCATTATACAAAGCATCATCTAAGCATTTTTGGGCAGAAACCAAAGGATAAGTCTGTATCTCACATTGTGAGTGTGATGATTGAGCACACCATTTACAATCTGCCTTACAATTACCTGATTTTGAATTAATAATTGAGCACATATCAAAGTTTAAGCTTGCACATTTTTGGGTGATAGTATGAGAGGCTTCTATAAGATCGTTATATGGTGCTTCTTTTATTAAGTATAAGGCTTCATCTTTTGTTATATTTTGTTTATTTAAGACTTTATCAAGTAAAGACTGCAACATGTGTAGCTCCTTTTGAGTATAAGACTAAATAGTTGTGAGCTATGTATTGTACACAAAATTAGTAACATAAGTATATGTATGAGTATTTTTAGCATTATAAATATAGATATTAATTAGGCCATATAACATAAGTTTTTATTTAAAAAATACATTACTTTGGCTATAATGATTAATCCATATTTTTTGTGCATTATTTAGGTAAGCAAAACAAAATGCGTTTATATCGACAATTAGCAGATTTTAAAGGGAGTGATAAGCCTTTAGCTATAGCTATAGGCAACTTTGATGGCTATCATAAAGGTCATCAAGCTGTAATTGCTGCTATGCAAGCTAAAGCAAAAGCTTTGGATCTTTATAGTGCAGTAATGATTTTTGAGCCTCAGCCTTTAGAATATTTTGGCAGAGCTGTTCCACCTCGCCTTTTTGCTTTAAGGGATAAACTTAAAGCTTTTAAAAAAGCTGGTGTAGATATAGTGGTATGTATACCTTTTAAAAAAGCTTTCTCAGATTTAAATGCTAAAGATTTTGTTTGTGATATTTTATATAAACGTTTAAACGTTAGAAGTATTACCGTAGGTTCTTTATTTTCCTTTGGTAAGGGTGGTATTTATACTATTGAAGATTTAAAAGCTCATGCTCAAGAGTTAAATATGGAAGCTAGTGCTATAAGTGGTGTTGCAGCTGATGGTACACGTGTTTCTAGCACTATGATAAGAGCACTTATAGAAAGTGGTGATTTTAAAACTGCTTATGATATGACAGGTCATGAGTACAGTATAAGCGGCAGAGTAGTACATGGCAATGAGATTGGACGTACTATTGGTTTTCCAACTGCTAATGTCAATTTAAATCGTAGAGTTTGTGCTTTACGGGGTGTCTATGCTGTATTAGTTAATACTAGCTTAGGACAATTTAAAGGTGTAGCTAATGTAGGGTTTAGACCTACAATATCTTCACAAAATTTTAAAAGCCTTCTTGAGGTTAATATCTTTGATTTTCATCATAATATTTATGGCAGTGAGATAGAGGTTATTTTCAAAGCTAAAATTAGAGATGAAAAGAAATTTCAAAGCTTAAATAGCTTGATGCAACAAATTAAAGCAGATTGTAATACAGCTTTGCAATTGCTTGTTTAGTTAAATTTTAGGAAATATTATGGCAGACTATAAGAATACTTTAAATTTACCACAAACTAAGTTTCCTATGCGTGGAGACTTAGCTAAGCGTGAAGGACCTGCTTTAGAGCAATGGGAGCAAAAAAAATTATATGAGCAGGTACAAAAAGCTCGCGAAAATGCACCAATGTTTATTTTGCATGATGGTCCTCCTTATGCCAATGGTGATATTCATATTGGACATGCTGTAAATAAGATCTTAAAAGATATTATAGTAAAATCAAAGGTTATGTCTGGCTTCTGCTCACCATATATTCCAGGATGGGATTGTCATGGCTTACCAATTGAACTTAAGGTTGAGGGTTTAGTAGGTAAACCTGGTGTTAAGGTTGATGCAGCTGCTTTTAGAGAAGAGTGCCGTAAGTACGCAAAAAGCCAAATTAAAAATCAAATGGAAGGCTTTAAGCGTCTTTTAGTTTTAGGTGATTTTGAACACCCATATATAACTATGGACTATAAGACAGAAGCTGATACCATTCGTGCTTTAGGTAAAGTAATTGCAAATGGTCATTTTGTGCGTGGTCAAAAGCCTGTATATTGGTGCATGGAATGTCAATCAGCTTTAGCAGAAGCAGAAGTTGAATATAAGGACATAAAGTCTACAACTGTTTATGTAAAATTTAATGCATTAAGTGATGAAGAGATCTTAAAGATCTTTAACACACAAAAAGGTCATGGCAAAATTTCTTGCTTAATTTGGACAACTACACCTTGGACCTTGCCTTCAAATTATGCTATTTCTTTAAATGAAAATATTGAATACTCATTAGTTCAAGTTAAAGATGAGCGTTTAATCATTGCTACAGATTTAGTAGCAGATGTTATGAAGACAGCAAAGATTGAGGACTATGAACTATTAGCACAAAGTTTTGGTAAAAACTTTGAGCTAGTTAAATTTGTTCATCCATTTATTGATAGAGAAGTTCCTATATTATTAGGTAACCACGTAACATTAGAAGCTGGTACTGGTTGCGTACACACAGCTCCTGCCCATGGTCTAGATGACTATGTAATTTGTCAAAAATATAAGATCACAGATACTAAGAGTGTAGTAGGTCCTGATGGTTGTTTTGACGAGAGTGTAGAGCATTTTGCTAAGTTAAATGTTTTTGATGCAAATCCTAAAGTAGTTGAACTATTAGAACAAAAAAATGCACTTTTAGCTAAAACAACTATAGTACACAGCTATCCTCATTGCTGGCGTCATAAAACACCTGTGATTTTCAGAGCTACACCACAATGGTTTATTACTATGGATGGTAATGGTTTACGTGATAGAGCTTTAGAGTTAATTAAAGGTGTACGTTGGATTCCATCATGGGGTCAAAATCGTATTGAGGCTATGGTAAGCCAAAGAACAGATTGGTGTATTTCACGTCAAAGAACATGGGGTATGCCATGTGCTGTTTTAATTAATAATGAGACAGGTCAAATTCACAAAGATACTGCTGCTATTATCGAAAAAGTAGCACAAGCTGTTGAGCAAAAGGGTATTCAAGCTTGGTGGGATTTGAGTGTTGAAGATTTAATTGGTAAAGAAGAGGCTCATTTATACCATAAAGATCCAAATACCTTAGATGTATGGTTTGACTCTGGTTCTACTCATTATTCAGTAGTTGATGCACGTCCTGAATTTAAAGGACATAGTGCTGATATGTATTTAGAAGGTTCAGATCAACATCGTGGCTGGTTTATGTCATCATTGATGATATCTGTTGCAACAAAGAATAATGCACCTTATAAACAAGTATTAACCCATGGCTTTACCGTTGATGGTCAAGGTCGTAAGATGTCAAAATCACTTGGTAATGTAATAGCTCCACAAGAAGTTATTAATAAGTTAGGTGCTGATGTATTACGTCTTTGGGTAGCCTCAACTGATTACACTGGTGAAATGGCAGTTTCTGATGAAATTATACAAAGAGCTTCAGAATCATATCGTCGTGTTAGAAATACTGTACGTTTCTTACTTGCTAACTTAACAGGTTTTGAACCAAAAGAGCATTTAGTTGAGTTTGATAAATTAGTTGAACTTGATAAGTGGGCAGTATCTTTAGCTTGTAAAGTACAAGAAGAGTTAAGAGCATATTATGATAATTATGACTTCCATTTAGTTGTAAAGAGATTAATGCATTTTTGTTCAATTGAGTTAGGCTCTTTCTATTTAGATATTATCAAAGATAGACAATATACAGCAAAAGCTAATAGTCATGCACGTCGTTCATGTCAAAGTGCTTTGTATCATATTGCTAATATGTTAATTAGAGCTATGGCTCCTATCTTATCATTTACTGCTCAGGAAGCTTTTGAACTACTACCTGGCAATACTGAAGAGTTTGTATTTACTCAAACTTGGTATGATGGTTTACAAAGCTTAGATGAAAATTCAAGCTTTAATCATGAGTATTGGCAAAAGATTCTAGATTTTAGAGCTCAAGTATATAGAGCTATTGAAGATGCTAGAAACAAAGGTATTATTGGTGGTTCACTTGAGGCTGAAGTTACTATTTATGCTGATGATAAACTCAAAGCATGTTTAGATATGTTAGAAGATGAGCTTAAATTTGTGCTCATAACTTCAAAGACTAGTGTAACTACAGACAAGGCTCCAAGTGATGCATTTATGTCAGAAGATAACACTATTGGCTTTGTTATTACTAAGTCACAAGCTCCTAAGTGTGAGCGCTGTTGGCACTTTGAAGAGTTAACTAACAGCAATAGTGCTTATGCTGGACTTTGCCCACGTTGTATAGAAAATGTTGCAGGCGACGGTGAAAAGAGGCGTTTTGCATAATGAGTGAATTAAAAAAAAATGGCCTAGTATTTTTGCCTATAGCTTTGATAGTTATAGTCTTAGATCAGATCACTAAATATCTGTGTGTGACTTATATTGAATATCATAGTGCAGGTATTAATGTATTGCCTTTTTTTAATTTAGTTCATGTTTATAACTATGGTGCTGCTTTTTCTTTTTTAGCAGACATGGGCGGATGGCAAAGATGGTTTTTTAGCATAATTGCCATCGCTATTACTATACTTTTTATGGTTATGCTTTATAAAACACAAAGGTCTTATAGACTTTTGTGTCTATCTTATGTGCTGTTTATAGGCGGTGCTATAGGTAATTTAATTGATCGTCTGCTCCATGGCTATGTTATAGACTTTTTACTTTTTTATATCAAAACAGATACTAATATTTATGCTTATCCAGCTTTCAATGTAGCTGATATTAGTGTCTGTTTAGGGGCTTTTTTATTAGTACTATGTTCTTTTATTCATAAAGAAAATAAAACTAAATAATCATAAAGGAGTGTAGCTTGTTGCAAATTTATCTAGCTAATACTAGAGGTATGTGTGCAGGTGTTAATCGTGCTATTAATGTAGTAGAGCTTGCTTTACAAAAATATGGTAGTGATACTTATGTTTTACATGAAGTAGTACATAATAAACATGTAGTAAATAATCTAAGAGATAAAGGTGCTCACTTTGTAGAAAGCTTAGATGAAATACCTCAAGGCAAAGTTGTTATTTTTTCAGCTCATGGTGTAGGTAAGTGTATAGTTGCTAAGGCTAAGGAACGTGGCCTTAAAATTATTGATGCTACATGTCCTTTAGTTACAAGAATACATAAAAAAATTAATAAAGCCTCTGATCTTGGACAAGAAGTGATAGTTATAGGGCATCATGGACATCAAGAGGTTATAGGTACTATTGGGCAATATACTTATGATAAAAGTTTAGTACACGTTGTAGAAAATGTTGATGATGTAAATAAATTAGAAGTTAAAACTGATAATTTAGTTTTTGCTACACAGACAACATTATCTATAGATGAAACTAAAAAAACTGTTGATGCTCTACGTTCACGTTTTGTTAATATCAAAGGTCCACAAAAAGATGATACTTGTTTTGCTACACAATTACGTCAAAATGCTATTAAAGATTTAGCAAAGTATTGTGAGCTTATTTTAGTAGCAGGATCTAAAAATTCATCTAATTCTAAACGATTAAGTGAGGTAGCTATTTCTTGTGGCTGTAAGTCTTATTTAATTGATGATTATACAGATATACAAGATAGTTATTTAGAAGGTATTAGTAAGGTAGGTATTAGTGCAGGTGCCTCTGCTCCTGAATACATTGTTGAGGATATTATTACTTATTTAAAGAGCAAAGGTGCTAATGAAAATGTAATTTGTATAGGTGAGGTACCTAAAAATTTAAGCTTTGCTTTACCTGATGATATTTAAAAATTTAAGTTTAATATTGATTTAAAATAAGCTTGTGCCTTAGCATAAGCTTGTTTCATTTTTACGTTAATTACTTTATAAAATATCAATAATCAAATTTATTTTAAGTTCATTAAAAAGTTGTTTTTACTTTATTAAATGAGATTTGAAAAAATTATGAGCCATTTTTTGCCACTTATCAATAAATATGGTTCTTAAAACTTAATTAAATTTAATGTAATTTACTTATTAAAGCTGCAAGAATCAAAACAATACTTATTTGTTCTGATTTTTTTAATTTTTTAATAAATTTTTAGATAATTTTTTTGTTATAAATATTTTTATATTTCAAATAATTAAAAAAAAAATATACTTTATTGTATAAATTAAATACATCTATACGATATATAGTGTAGGAAATTGTAATATATTGGTACGTATGTTGCTATATAGACATGTAGTAACAAGAAATAGTATAAGTGGAGTTAGAATATGGCATCATCAATTACCTCAGCAGGTGTCGCCTCAGGCATGGACTTTGAGTCTATTATTACAGTCATGGTTGACGCTAAAAAAGCAAGTTATGAAAAAAATACCACAATCCCTAAGCAGTTAACACAGCTTGAAATTTCTGGTGTAGCAAGCTTAAAGTCATCTTTAGAAAAATTCCAAGATGCTTTATCTGCTTTAACTGAGGAAAGCTCTTTTAATGCTAGAAAAGTAACATCAACAGGTGGTGATTATTTTAGTATTAGCACAAATGATGAAGCCTCCAATATGGATCTTGACGTCACAGTATTATCTTTAGCTGCTAGTGAAAAGTTAGCTAAAAAACTTAACACTGCTGATGTAGAAGGTGGTTTTAAGGCTGGTACTATAAAGATTAATTTAGGTGTAGATCCTAATGCAGAGCCAGGTTCTGATGCTGCAACTAAAGAGCGTGTTATTGAAGTTAAAGTAGAAGATGGAGATACCATAGAAGATCTTCGTAAAAAGATCAATGACAATGATTATGGTTTAACAGCTAATTTAATTAAAGGTAAAGATGGTTATCAATTAAGTTTTGATACAGGTAAAACAGGTACAGCAGGTTCTGCCATTAAGATTGAAACAACTACTACAGGTACTGATGCTAAGTATAAGAATTTAGATATTTTTAATTTTGATCCTGCTAAGGGTGATACTGATAACGGCTTTACTCGTACAGCTGGTACCGATGCTAAGATTGTAGCTAATGGTGTAACTTTAACCTCTAATACCAATACTTTTAAAGATGTAATTTCAGGTGTTGAAGTTACTGTTAAGAAGGTTTCTGAGACTTTAACTGATGAAGAAGCAGCCAAACTTGATCCAAGCAAGTATGTAGTAGGTGATGATGGTAAGAAGTATAAAGTTTATAACAATACCATTAGTCAAGATACAGAGGCAGTTGCTAAAAAGGTTGAAGAGTTTGTTAATGCTTATAATACACTAGCTACAGCATTAGATGCTTTATCTGCACGTAATACTTACACTGATGGTAAAAATAATTATGATGGTGGTGCATTAGCTGGTGATACTACTGTAACATCATTAAAATCTCAATTATCATCAATGATTTCTTCATTTAGTGTGACCTCAAATGGTGTTTCACTATTTGATATGGGTATTGATTTTGAAAAAGACGGAACTTTGAGTTTTGAAAGCTCTGAGTTTAAAGGAGCTTTAGAAGATAATTACAATGCTGTAATTAAGATCTTTGCTGATAAAGAAACAGGTATTATTAATAAACTAGATTCTTTTGTTGAGGATTATACTAAGTCTCAAGGTACTCTTGATTCATGGACAGAGCAATTGAATCGTGAGCTTGCTGACATTGAGGATAAAGAACTTAGAAATGCAGAATACCTTGAAGCTTATGAGGCAAGTTTAAGAAAGAAATATGCATCATTAGATACTATGATGGCTCAAAACAATAATGCACTTAACTCTTTAAATTCAATTATGAGTTCATTGAACTATAATAAAAAGTAATTTTACATAATTTTTAGAAATAATTTAAATCCCTCATCTAAGATTGCTAGATGGGGGATATTTTTTTACAATAGAAAAATCTAGTTGCTTCATTTATTTAATAAATTTTAGGATAAATAGTTTTATTTATAGATTTGGTATATTTTAAAATTTGACTAGAGCTATTTACTTGATATAATTAGCTTAAATGATTTTTGCATTTATTTGTAAAAATTAATATGTGTTTGCTGTTATTTTTCCTATCCTCCTTTACGCAGCAAACACATCTTTACTGTGTTATGGTTCAAGCTTATAGCAAGGTATATATTCTTTGGTAGACAATAAAATACGTCCTTGTTCTATAAAGCTATCTAATAGTTTTTGCATTAGATCTATGATTTCTTTATCACCATGTATAGTAAATGGACCATGCTCTTGTACTAATTTTATTCCAAAATCTTTAACATTACCTGCAACAATACCAGAAAAAGCTTGTCTTAAATTAGCAGCTAATAAATATGGTTCTTGATTTTTATGTAATGATAGTTTAGCCATATTCTCATGACTAACTCTAAAAGGCACTTGCAGCATAGTAGGAATTTTAAGCGACCAATTATAGCAATATGAATCATGAATTAAAGTTCTATGATCATGAACTGTTTCAAGGCTTGCTTGTACGTGATTTGCTACTTTTTTAGGATCATCAATAATAATATCGTATAGGCGATCTATGTCTTGACCTAAAGTTGCTTTTAAAAATTGATCTAAAGCCTCAAAATATGCAATGGAGTCTTTATTACCTGTTAAGATTAAAGGTAATGGCATATGTCTATTTTGACTATATAGCTTAATACCTAAAATATACAGTAATTCTTCAGCAGTGCCCGGCCCTCCAGGAAATACAATTATAGTATGACCTAAACGTACAAATGCTTCTAATCTTTTTTCAATATCAGGCATGATAATTAATTCTGACACCATAGAGTTTGGTGGTTCTGCAGCAATAATAGATGGTTCTGTTAAACCTATGCGTCTGCAGCTTTTGTCTACATTTTGCTGTATATGACCAATGACACTGCCATGCATAGGTGCTTCCATAATACCAGGACCACAGCCGGTGCAAATATCAATGCCTCGTAAACCAAGCTCATGACCTACATCATAAGCATATTGATATTCACTTTGTGATATTGAGTGACCACCCCAACAAACTGCTATATTAGGTTTTGAACTAGCTCTTAAGGCTTTAGCATTTCGTAATATTTCAAAAATAACATTAGTAATATGTTCTTGCATATTTTCTGGTGTTATTTGTATATTAGCAATGCCATTATGTGGAGTATTTATTTGTACAATATCACGTAATACAGCAAAAAGATGGTTTTGAATGCTTTGAATGATTTCATCATTTACTAAACTTGAGCTAGGTGGATTAATAAGCTCAATTTTAAGACCACGCTCATTTCTAACTACATTAATTTCAAAGTTTTTATAATTTTCAAGTAGATCTTTTGAGTTATCAGTAATATTACCACTATTTAACACAGCTAAAGAACAATTACGATATAGTTCATACAGCTCACCTTGTGAACTATGAGAGATTATATCTGCCTCATGCTGTGTTAAAAGAGCTAATGAATTTGTAGGCCATATTGCTTTTACACCCATATACTTACCTTTTTAGTTAATAAATTTACTTAAGTTTTATTAAATTTATTGTACAAATTTTGTGAACATAAGTATATGAGTATTAGTTTATTGTCTTGTTGTTCTTAAACTAAAAGGTTCAAAGGAATA
The DNA here is from genome assembly GCA_944389785.1 of uncultured Anaerobiospirillum sp. Classification (GTDB taxonomy): domain Bacteria; phylum Pseudomonadota; class Gammaproteobacteria; order Enterobacterales; family Succinivibrionaceae; genus CALXNP01. Next base: position 6,784 of record CALXNP010000037.1, on the reverse strand, counting down.
AGAAGCCCGTATAGGATTGATATCGATACCTCCTCGACGAGTAAAACTTGCATAGACTAAAAGTTTCTCACAATGACATTGAGCCATTAAATCACTATAGATCATTTCAGTACATTGTTCATGAAAGCCTTGATGATTTCTAAAAGATACTAAGTAAGCAAGTAGAGAGCTTTTATCTATAGCATAGCCACTATACTCAATGAATATAGAAGCATAATCAGGTTGAGATGTTACTGGGCATAAGGTTTTTACTACATGTGAGCAAAGTTTTTCATTTACTTTAATTTTATCATCAATAGTTAACAAATTAGCATTAACATCATAGCAAGTAATTTTATTAGTAGAGCACTCATCTATTAAGCTATAATCACTAATATCACTAAAATCAATACCACTATTAAGTGCAATTAAGCTAGCTTTGATTTGAGTATGTAAAAGTTCATTTAAATCATTTTCAATAGTAGCAATAACATCATCATTATTTATAAATTTAGTATTAGAGAAAGAGAAAAGATAGAGTTTTAACGATTTTGATTCTACAATAAACTCACTATCAGCTTTAATACATATTTGTAAAATATAATTTTGTGGCAGACCATTTAAATTTAAAAAACTAAATTCATAACAGTGCCAAATGTCATAGCCATAAAAATTACTCAAGTTTTGTATACTTTCACGAGCTAAACTTCTTTTTATTGCTTGTAAAAAGCTTTTATCATATAAATCAGCATAGCTAAAATTATTATTACCTAAGAGCATTTTTTGTTTCATTTATAAATCTCCAAAGCTTGAGCCTAAGATAGACAATGCTACTAAAGCGGCTGTTTCTGTTCTTAAAATACGAGGGCCTAAGCTAATACCTAAAGCATTATGTTCTTTAGCTAGTTCAATCTCACTATTATCTAAGCCTCCCTCAGGTCCTATAATTAAAATTGTTTCTTTACTTAAATCAAGTTTAAGATCTTTAATCTTAGTTTTTTGCTTTGGATCTAGAAGTAATAAATTAGCTTGACTATGCTCACTAATAAAATCAGTAAAATCACAAATATTGTGAAGTTTAGGTATAAATGCTCTGCCAGATTGTTCGCAAGCTCCTACAATAATTTTAAAATAGCTGTCTTGTTTTTTTACTATTCTTTTTTCATCTAATTTAATATTGCATCTTTTAGAAAATAGAGGGTAAATATTATTAACACCAAGCTCTACAGCTTTTTGTATCGTAAAGTCCATTTTATCGCCTTTACTTAGAACTTGAGCTATACTCAAGTTAAGATTACTCTCAGTATCAATAGTATAAATATTATCAATCTGTACCTGACAAATTTTATGATCATTAACAATAGTAGTTAAAGCTTCATGGCCATATCCATCAAAAACAGCTACTTTATCACCTTGTTTTAAACGTAGAACCTTTAGTAAGTGAAAGGCTGCATCGTCATTTAAAGTAATAGTACTTTGTGCTTGTAAATCACAAGAGTTATATACACGAGTAATACGCATACTTATATCCTAGTTGCTAACGGCATTTTCTAGTAACAAAAGGATTATCATTGCCTTGATATTTTGTAACTAAAAGATTTCTTTGACATTCTTTAAAGTTTGGTGGATACAATTTATCCCATAGTTTAAATTGTTCAAACTCTTGTTTTTTTAATTTAAAACCGTAACTTTTTGACATATATAGATATATTCTAGCAATTTGTCCACGAGTAGCTTCAGGTGGGCTAACTAATTTTTGCTCAAAATCTATAGTCATATCACACTGACCATATTGATTAGATTTAGGTAATTTATTAGTAAATTTAAAATCAGCTCTATCTTTATCTAACTCTTCAATTACTGGCATAATATTATGCATGTCTGCATCTCTTTGATTAAAAGCATTATCATAGCGACAGGCATTGCTACCGCCTTCTTGATAACATTTTAAGTTAGCAGCATAAATATTTGTAGGTACAATGTGAGTATATTGCGTTCTTGCTGCTTTAGCATAGCTAGTACGAGGTTTATAACCACAGCTTTGAAGATCAACTGAAAATCTGCCAGAGCTTAACAATACTATAGGACAATTACAATAAAAAGATGTTATAGGATAATCTGCTCTTAGATCTTCATATATTACAGGCATAGTTCTTATAGCTTGGGTAAAGTCTTTTACTGCAGCATAACTTGTGCTTGTAATACCCAAACATAAGCATAGAGTAATAGCTTTTTTTAGCATAATATTAATATCTTCCTACTTGCATTTTTGACTGATATAAGGGTTAGCATTACCTTGAATTTTAGTAATTAACTCATTACGGCGACATTCAAAAGCATCAGGAGCATATTGATTATTCCATACCTCATATAAACGTCGCTGTTGATTAGATAATCTTATATTGTAAGTATCTGCCATATATAAATAGGCTCTTGCAATTTGACCTCGTGAGCGCATAGGAGGATTGGCTAACTTATTTTTAAAATCTATGATCATTTCACATTGACCATATTGATAAGGTTTTTGATTCCATTGACTATATTGGAAGTTTGATCTATCGCCATTGACCTCACCAATTGCTGGTACTAGATTATGCAGATCACCTTCCATTCTTTCAAAGTTGCTGTTTTTACCACAATTTTTTCTGCCACCATCACGCCAACATGCTAGTTGATTACCAAACTCCCAAGCAGGCATAATGTGTTCATATTCAATACGTGAGGCACGTTTTGCTTGTTTTCTAACCTCATAGCCACAAGCTTTTAGATCAACACTAAATTTATTTCTATTATTTAAACTAAGTGGACAACCACAATAAAATGATGTTAAAGCAAAACCTTCTTTATTTAATGTCTTATAAATTTTTGGTAATTCTCTTTTGGCTGTAGCAAAATCTTCAACTGCCATAGAAACTGTGCTGCTGCATAATAATAAAGCTGCAAGTATTGTTTTTATTTTCATATTAAACCTTTGTATAAACAAATTAAATTAAAAGCATAAGATTAAAAAATTATAAGTTGATGTATTGTATCATTTATTTATTAAGTTTAAAGATTATTACTCTTAAATACAAATAGCTTTATATGGCCTTTGGATAAGTCTGTTTAAGATCACATTTTTTATATAACTATAAAAATACTACTTATCAGGTTAATTTAAAATCAATAAGTTGTTTATTAAAGTAAATAGTGTGAGTGTTATTTTGTGAAGTTACGCAGACTTATCCAAAGGCCATAATAGCTTTATTGCTTGTGTTTAAAATTAGATATTAAAATGTAAAAATTATTATAAGCTCATATCACAATTGATGATTGTAAATGTAGCTAAATTAATTAATGTTTTGTATGATAGTCTGGGATTTTTAATTGCAATTAAAACTAACCAAGGAGAATTCATGTTCTTAGATTTAGAAAATAGTGCTACTTTTGGTGTTGCTGGAAATTTTACAGGTCATTTAGAACAAGCTGGTGAAGCTGCTGATTTTACTAATGTTCAAACAGCAGAGGCAAATGCTCCAAAAGCTGTATTTCCAACTTACATTCCTAATGCAGATAATAGTACTATAGTACCTGAGCATTTAAAGCCATTTCCTTTTGATGAATATCGAATCTTATTTCCAAAAGGTGAGCAAAAGTTACAAATAGAACCAGAACTTGCTATAGTTTTTAAAGCAAGTTATCAAGATGGTAAAATTAGCAAGCTTGAGCCATTAGGTTTTGCTGCTGCTAATGACTGCTCTATTAGAAAGCAAGGGGCCAAAAAAATTAGTCAAAAGAAAAATTGGGGACCATCAAGTAAGGGTTTAGCTTCTAATTTAATTAAGATAGATAGTTTTGATGAAAATGGTATTTTAAATAAATATCGTATTGCAAGTTTTTTAATTAGAGATGGCAAATGTTATGAATATGGTGAAGATAGCTTAGTACGTGATTATAGTTATTTTTATGGAAAACTTTTAAATTGGCTTGTAGATAAGTTTAACAATCAACAAGATAGTGGTCCTGCTGAAAATATTGGTGCATATTTACAAGAGGCTAATTGCCCAAAGAGTATAGTAATTTCTGTTGGTGCTACTCGCTATACCCACTTTGGTGAAACTAACTTTTTACAAGCTAAAGACAAAGCTTTAGTAGTTATATATCCTATGGATGTATATAGTAAAGAAGAAATTATGCAAAGAGCTTTAAAAGATAATTTAGAAGAAGATGATATTTCTGTTTTAGCTCAGGAAATTGTTACTCAAGACTAAGTTAAATTAGATCATATAATATTTTAATTTATTGTTAATATTATATGATCTTTAAAATTATATAATTAAGAAGTTAACAGTTTTTATTACTGCTTAATGAAGTCAATCAGAGCATCAACTTTATCGGTTTTCTCCCAAGGGAATTCATCTCGACCAAAGTGACCATAAGCTGCTGTTTTTTGATAAATAGGTTTTACTAGATCTAAGGTTTTAATTATACCATAAGGGCGTAAATCAAAGATTTCATTAACAGCCTTTTCAATTAATACTTCATCTACAGTACTAGTACCAAAAGTATTTACAGATACAGATACTGGTTTTGCTATACCAATAGCATAAGAAATTTGAATTTCACATCTACTTGCAAGTTTAGCAGCTACAATATTTTTAGCTACATAACGAGCAGCGTAAGCTGCTGATCTATCTACTTTTGAAGGATCTTTACCTGAGAAAGCACCACCACCATGACGTGCAGCACCACCGTATGTATCTACAATAATTTTACGTCCTGTTAATCCACAGTCACCTACAGGTCCTCCAATTACAAAGCGTCCTGTTGGATTGATAAAAAATTTAGTTTGTGGTCTTAAATATTTTGCAGGAATTACTTTTTTAATAATTTCTTCTTTAACACCTTCAATAACTGAGGTTAATGAGACATCAGGACTATGTTGTGTTGATAAAACTACAGTATCAGCATAGTCAATGGTGCCATCATTTTTGTAAGCAAAGGTAATTTGTGATTTAGCATCAGGACGTAACCAAGGAATAATTCCTAAACGACGAACTTCCGCTTGACGTTTTACTAAAAGGTGAGCATAAGTAATAGCAGCTGGCATTAATACAGCAGTTTCGTTACAAGCATAACCAAACATTAAACCTTGATCACCTGCACCTTGATCTTCTGGGTTTTCTTTATCTACACCTTGATTGATATCAGGAGACTGCTTACCTAGAGCATTAATAAATGCACAATATCTACCATCAAAACCAACTTCAGTTGAATTATAGCCAATATCACAAACAGTTTTTCTAACTACATCTTCTAAATCTAAATTAGCTGTAGTTTTAACTTCACCTGCTAGCACTACCATACCTGTTTTAACTAAAGTTTCACAAGCTATACGTGCTTTAGGGTCTTGCTTTATAATGTAATCTAATACAGCATCAGAAATCTGATCTGCAACTTTATCAGGATGTCCTTCTGAAACAGATTCAGAGGTAAAAAGTCTAACAGTCATCTTTATTTTCCAAAATACTAAATAAGTTTAAACATTTTAATGCTTTATTATACTATACAAAAATAAAACTATGAGTGATAAGTTTTAGTCGTGTAAATTTATCATAAAGTCTTAACCAATTAATACAATTATTATAAAACTATAAATTATTATATCTATGTTTTTATTAAAAGTTATTTTAAAGTTAAGCTATAAATCACAATAGTAAATTTTATGTTTTATTAAAATGGCTTTATTTTTTGTTAAGTTAAGTTAATACTTTGATTTTGATAATATATAAAATCAAACTATTAATTTATGAGTTGAGGTATATATGCAAAATATTAAGATTGCTTTCATTGGTTTAGGTGTAATGGGTCAGTCAATGGCTGGACATCTTATTTCTAAGGGCTATAAAGTTTATGCCTATAATAGAACTAAGGCAAAGGCACAAGCCTTAGCTAAACTTGGAGCTATTGCGTGTGATAGTATCAAAGAAGCTGTAGTTGATGCTGATATTGTTATCTCTATTGTAGGTTATCCTCAAGACGTTCAAGAAGTATACTTAGGTGAAAATGGTGCATTTGCAAATATGAAGGAAAATGCTATTGCTATTGATATGACAACTTCAACTCCAAGCTTAGCAAAGCAATTAAGTAAAAAAGCTTTAGAGCTAAATTTACATATGTGTGATGCTCCTGTAACTGGAGGTGATATTGGCGCTAAAAATGGTACTTTGACAGTACTTTTTGGAGGTGAGGAAGAAATTTTTGCTAAAGTTAAAGATATTTTATCAGCCTTTAGTAAAAAAATAGTATATTTTGGTGCAGCAGGTAATGGACAACTTGCTAAAGCTTGCAATCAAATAGCTGTTGGCGGCACTATGTTTTCTGTATGTGAATGCTTAGCATTTGCTAAGAAAACTGGTTTAGATGAGCAAGTTATTTTAGATACTTTATCACAAGGTGCTGCATCTTCATTTTCTTTAACAAGCTATGGACCTCGTATTTTAAGTGATAACTTCAATCCAGGTTTCTTTTTAAAGCATTTTGTTAAGGATTTAAAAATTGCTCTAGATGTAGCAGCAGAGTGTGATTTACACCTTGATGCTACTAAATTATGTTTAAAGCTATATAGTTATTTAGAGCAAGAGGGCCTATCAGAGCTTGGTACTCAAGCTTTGTATAAATATTATATGAATTATCAAGAATTGGTATAAATTAAAAATAGTTGACTATCTTTTTGTAAAAAGATAGTCAAAGGCTATAGTATAATAGTGACTTAAGTTTGATTACATCAAGGAGTTTTATATGAAGCTGTTACGTTATGTTTTAG